>NZ_JBEPFL010000019.1:0-160010 GCF_040301925.1 Streptomyces sp. NPDC000075 | reverse complement strand
GGAGGCGGCGGCGGGCCGGGCGGGGGCGGCCGCCGGCCCGGCGCGGGCGCCGGGGCGGGCGGCCGGGGGCGGGGGAGCGGGCCGGGCGGCGGCCCGGGAGTTCCGGGGGATGTGGATCGCGACCGTACAGAACGTGGACTGGCCCTCCGCGTCGGGCCTCGCCGCCCGGGAGCAGCGCGCGGAGCTGATCGCGCTCCTCGACACCGCCGTCCGGCGCCGGCTGAACGCGGTGGTCCTCCAGGTCCGCCCGGCCGCCGACTCCTTCTGGCCGTCGGCGCGCGAGCCCTGGTCGCAGTGGCTGACCGGGGCCCAGGGCAAGGACCCGGGATGGGACCCGCTGGGCACGGCCGTCGCCGAGGCGCACGCGCGGGGCCTGGAGCTGCACGCCTGGTTCAACCCGTACCGGGTGGCCAACCACGGCGACCCGTCCCGGCTCTCGGCCGGGCACCCGGCCCGCCGCAACCCCGACTGGGTGGTCCCGTACGGCGGCAAGCTCTACTACAACCCCGGGCTGCCGCAGGTGCGGGCCTTCGTGCAGGAGGCGATGCTGGACGCCGTCTCCCGCTATCCCGTCGACGGGGTCCACTGGGACGACTACTTCTACCCGTACCCGGTGGAGGGGGAGTACTTCGACGACGACGACGCCTACGCCGAGTACGGGGCCTCCTTCGGCTCCCGCGCCGCCTGGCGCCGCCACAACACCGACATGCTGGTCTCCGAGATGAGCCGGCGGCTGCGCCAGGTCCGTCCGGCGGCGCGGTTCGGGGTCAGCCCCTTCGCGGTGTGGCGCAACCGGGACACCGACCCGCTCGGCTCGCCGACGCGGGCGGGCGTGCAGACGTACGACGACCTGTACGCGGACACCCGCAAGTGGGTCACCGAGGGCTGGCTCGACTACATCGTGCCGCAGGCCTACTGGCAGATCGGGCACCCGCAGGCGGACTACGCGGCGATCGTGCCCTGGTGGGCGCGGACGGTCGCGGGCACCGGCGTGGACCTCTACGTGGGCGAGGCGCTGTACCGCTGCGACGCGCAGAGCTCCACGCCCGCCTGGCGCGATCCGGCGGAGCTCTCCCGGCACCTGACCCTCGCCAAGAAGTACGCGGAGGTCCGCGGCCACGTCTACTTCTCGGCGAAGCAGGTGGCCGCGGACCCCAACGGCGCCATGGCCAGGGTCGTCGCCGACCACTACCAGGCGGTGGCGGCGCCCCGCTGACCGAATGTCAGGTGGCTCAGCGCCAGGTGCCGGACCCGCCCTCGGGCCGGTCCGGGTGGCGTACCACGCAGTCGGGGCCGGGGGACATCACGGCGTCGTGCCCGTCCGGGAAGTGCACCCGGTACGGGGGCGCGCCGTTCTCGCCCAGCACCTCGACGATCTCGCCCACCCTGTCGTGCTGGCCCACGATCCTGCCGTGCTGCACCAGCTGGTCGCCCTCGGTCGCTCGCATCTGCTGACCTCCCTCGGAACAGGTCCGGTCCGGTGCCAGTAGTTTAGGCCGATCCGGGGCTATTTGACCCGTTGGGTCACGGTGATGCAGACCAGAACGGCCCCGGCGGCCAGCGGGGTCGCCGGGGACAGGTGCTCGCCCAGCAGCGCCACCGACCAGACCAGGGTCAGCAGCGGCTGGGCGAGCTGGAGCTGGCTGGCGCGCGGGGCGCCGATGGCGGCCATGCCCCGGTACCAGACGTAGAGCCCGAGGAAGGTCGAGCCGGCCGCCGCCCACACCAGGCCGGCCGCTCCGTGCCAGGTCAGGTGGACCGGCTCGGCCGCGAGGCCGAGCGCGGAACCGGCCAGCGCGAGCGGCAGGCACAGCACCAGGGCCCAGCCGATCACCTGCCAGCCCGGCATCAGCCGGGCCAGGCGCCCGCCCTCGGTGTACCCGGCGGCGCAGACCAGCAGCGCCCCGAACAGGTAGGCGTCCCCGGCCGAGGGGGCGCCGCCGCTCTGCGCCAGGGTGAAGACGAGGACCACCAGGGCCCCGGCGACGGCCGCGGCCCAGAAGGCCCGGGGCGGCCGGGCCCCGGTGCGCAGGGCCGACAGGGCGGCCGTGGTCAGCGGGAGCAGGCCGACCACGACGGCGGCGTGCGAGGTGGTGGAGGTCTGCAGGGCGAGCGTGGTCAGCAGCGGGAAGCCCACGACCACCCCGCCGGCGACGACGGCCAGCCCCGCCCAGTGCGCGCGGGACGGCAGCGGTACCCGTCCGGCGAGCAGGAAGCCGGCCGCGATGACGGCGGCCAGGACGCTGCGCAGCGCCACGAACGACCAGGGGCCGAAGCTCTCCAGCCCCCAGGCGGTGGCGGGGAAGGTCAGCGAGAAGGCGACCACCCCGAGGAGGGCGAGGACGGTGCCGCTGCGGTTCCCTGCCTGGTCCTCGCTACGGCCCCCCACCTGGACTGCTATCGGGGTCGGGCGAGTAGCGCTATTCTGTGCTGTCATGTACGAGCGTAGCAGTGTGGCGGAACTGGCGGAATCCCTGCGGTCCGAGCTGGACCGCTACCCGGTGGGTGGAAAGCTCCCCTCCAGTCGGGCTCTGGTCGAGCGCTACCGCGTCAGCCCCGTCACCGTCTCCCGGGCCCTCGCGCAGCTCGCGGCCGAAGGCCTCGTCGTCACCCGGCCCGGCGCCGGCGTGTACCGCGCCCACCCCCGCACGCTGGGGCCCGCGCCCGGGGACACCTCCTGGCAGGAGGTCGCCCTGAGCGCCGAAGGGGCCGGGGAGGTGGTCCCGCGCTCCGTCGACGCCTCCGGGGTGCTCGTCTCGCTGGCCCAGCCGCCGCCGGGGGTCATCGAGCTCAACGGCGGATACCTGCACCCCTCCCTCCAGCCCGAGCGGGCGATGGCCGCCGCCCTCGCCCGGGCCGGACGCCGGCCCGGAGCCTGGGGCCGCCCGCCGATGGAGGGACTGCCGGAGCTCCGGGACTGGTTCGCCCGGGAGATCGGGGGCACGGTCGGGGCGCTGGGCGCAGCCGACGTGATGATCACCGCGGGTGGGCAGAGCGCCCTGACCACCGCCCTGCGGGCGCTGGCCCCGCCGGGCGCGCCCGTCCTGGTCGAGTCGCCCACCTACCCCGGGCTGCTGGCCATCGCCCGCGCCTCGGGCTGCCGGCCGGTACCCGTCCCCGTGGACGCCGACGGGGTCCGGCCCGAGCTGCTGGCCGCCGCCTTCGAGGCCACGGGCGCGCGGCTCTTCGTCTGCCAGCCGCTGTTCCAGAACCCGACCGGGGCCGTCCTCTCCGCCGAGCGGCGGCCCGAGGTGCTGCGCATCGCCCGGGCCGCCGGGGCCTTCGTGGTCGAAGACGACTACGCCCGCAGCCTCGCCCACGAGGACGCGGGCCCCTTGCCGGCCACCCTGGCCGCCGAGGACGCGGACGGGATCGTCGTCCACGTCCGCTCCCTGACCAAGGCGACCTCCCCCAGCCTGCGCGTCGGCGCCCTCGCCGCCCGGGGCCCGGTCATGGACCGGCTGCGCGCCATCCAGGTCGTGGACAGCTTCTTCGTTCCCCGCCCCTTCCAGGAGGCCGCCCTCGAACTGGTCGGCGCCCCCGCCTGGCCCCGCCACCTGCGGGCCGTCGCCGGCGAACTGCGCCACCGGCGCGACGTGCTCGCCGGGGCCCTGCGCCGGGAGCTGCCCGGGGCGGAGGTCCCCCACCTGCCGCGCGGCGGCTACCAGCTGTGGGTGCGCCCGGCGTGCGAAGGCGGCGACGCCGAGTTCGCAGCGGCCGCCCTGCGCGCCGGGGTCGCGGTCGCGCCCGGCCGGCCGTACTTCTGCGCCGAGCCCCCGGCGGCGTACGTGCGGATGAGCTTCGCCGGGGTCTCGGGGCCGGGGGAGCTGGTGGAGGCCGTCCAGCGGCTGCGCGGCGGGCTGCGCTGGCCGTGACCTGACCTGACCTGTGGCCCGGCTGGCGGCCCTGACCTGCGGGCCCCGGCCCAAACTCCGTTGAGACGGGGGAGCCGCGCGCCTAGCCTGCGGCTCATGACCGAGATCGAGATCACCTCCCTGTCCCGCCGCCCCGAGCTGGCCTCCCGGCTGTGGGACATGGAGGACTCCTGGCCCGAGTTCGCCCGGCACGACGCCGTGGCCTGGGTGCTCTACCCGCGCCTGGTCGCGGAGTTCCCGGACTACGTGTTCATCGCCACCGACGGCGACGAGGTGGTCGCCCGGGCCTTCAGCGTGCCCTTCGCCCTGCACTCCGCCGACCGCGGCGGGGTGCTGCCCGCCCAGGGCTGGGACCGGGTGCTGATGTGGGCCTTCTCCGACCAGCGGCACGGGATCCGGCCCGACACGGTCAGCGCCCTGGAGATCTCCGTCGCCACGGGCCGGCAGGGGCGGGGGCTCTCCGGCCGGATGCTGGCCGCGATGCGCGAGGGCGCCCGCGCCGCCGGGTTCACCGAGGTCGTGGCCCCGGTCCGGCCGAGCGGGAAGCCCGCCGAGCCCGGGACGCCGATGTCCGAGTACGCGTACCGCACCCGCGAGGACGGCCTCCCGTACGACCCGTGGCTGCGGGTGCACGTCCGGGCGGGGGCCGTCATCGACTCCGTGGCCCCGCTCTCGATGACCGTCACCGGCTCCCTCGGCCAGTGGCGGCAGTGGACCGGGCTGCCCTTCGACGCGGCCGGGCCCGTCCGGGTGCCGGGGGCGCTGGGCCTCGTCCACTGCGAGCCGGAGCACGACTACGCGGTCTACGTGGAACCCAACGTCTGGGTCCGCCACCCGCTCACGGCGCCCACCGGCTGAACACGGCGTTTGATTGGCGGCGCCGGGAAACGGGTGCGGTCAATCCGCCGCCCCCGTTAGGTTGCCGGACATGATCGAGATTCGTGGGGCGGGCGCGGTCGACGGGGACGCGCTCGGGGAGATCCACGCAGCCGCCTGGGGGGCCGCGTACGGCCCCTTCTTCACCCCCGAGTTCGCCGCGGCGGGCGTCGCCGACCGGCGCTCCCGCTGGCACGCCCGCGTCACGGACGGCCCCGGGACGGTCCTGCTGGCCCTGGCCGACGGCCGTCCCCTGGCCCTGTCCTGGTACCGGCCCTCGGACACCCGCCCGCCGGGGACCGCCGAGATCCTCAGCTTCTACGCCCACCCCGACGGCTGGGGCACCGGCGTCGCCGCGGCCCTGATGACCGGCACGCTGGTGCGGCTGCGCGCCGAGGGTTTCACCGCCGCGCACCTGTGGACCCTGCGCGACACCCCCCGCTCCCGGCGCTTCTACGCCAAGTCCGGCTTCACCGAGAGCGGCGCCTCGCGCCCCTGCGATTTCGGTGACGGCCACCCCCTTGAACAGGTCGAATACGAGCGGGACTGTTGAGGTGCCGGGCCCCGGAAGGCCTTTGCATAACCCTGCAAAGGTACGTATAGTCATGCCATCGAAGAGGAGGGTCCGATGGTGGTACGTGTAGCGGTGGCCGGAGCGAGCGGATACGCGGGCGGTGAGGTCCTGCGCCTGCTGCTCTCCCACCCCGAGGTGGAGATCGGCGCGCTGACCGGACACTCCAACGCCGGACAGCTCCTCGGCGGCCTGCAGCCGCACCTGGTGCCGCTCGCCGGACGGACCCTGGAGCCGACCACGGCCGAGGTCCTCGCCGGCCACGACGTCGTCTTCCTCGCCCTGCCGCACGGGCAGTCCGCCGCCGTCGCGGCCGAGCTCGGCGACGAGGTGCTCGTCGTCGACATGGGCGCCGACCACCGGCTGAAGGACTCCGCCGACTGGGACCGCTTCTACGGCGCCCCGCACGCCGGGACCTGGCCCTACGGCCTCCCCGAGCTCCCCGGCGCCCGGGCCGCCCTCGCCGGCTCCAAGCGGATCGCCGTGCCCGGCTGCTTCCCCACCGCGGTCTCGCTCGCGCTCTACCCCGCCTACCAGGCGCGGCTCGCCGAGCCCGAGGCCGTGGTCGTGGCCGCCACCGGCACCTCCGGCGCCGGCAAGGCCCTCAAGCCGCACCTGCTGGGCGCCGAGGTCATGGGCACCGTCAGCCCCTACGGCGTCGGCGGCGTCCACCGCCACACCCCCGAGATGGTGCAGAACCTCTCCCCCCTCGCCGGGGAGCGGGTCTCCGTCTCCTTCACCCCCCACCTCGTGCCCATGCCGCGCGGCATCCTCGCCACCTGCTCGGCCAAGGCCCGGCCCGGCACCACCGCGGAATCGCTGCGCGCCGCCTACGAGAAGGCGTACGCGGACGAGACCTTCGTCCAGCTGCTCCCCGAGGGCGTCTGGCCCACCACGAAGTCGGTGTACGGCTCCAACTCCGTCCACCTCCAGGTCGCCTACGACGAGTCCGCCCAGCGGCTCATCGCCATCAGCGCGATCGACAACCTGACCAAGGGCACCGCCGGCGGCGCGGTGCAGAGCATGAACATCGCCCTCGGCCTCCCCGAGGCACTGGGACTTTCCACGATCGGAGTCGCACCGTGAGCGTCACGGCAGCACAGGGATTCACGGCGGCGGGCATCGCCGCCGGGATCAAGGCGAACGGCAATCCCGACCTGGCCCTCGTGGTCAACAACGGGCCGCGACTGGCCGCCGCCGGCGTCTTCACCTCCAACCGCGTCAAGGCCGCCCCGGTCCGCTGGTCCGAGCAGGTCCTGCGCGGCGGCACGGTCAGCGCCGTCGTCCTCAACTCCGGCGGTGCCAACGCCTGCACCGGACCCAAGGGCTTCCAGGACACCCACGCGACCGCCGAGAAGGTCGCCTCCGTCCTCGGCGGGGAGCACAACGCCGGCGAGATCGCCGTCGCCTCCACCGGCCTGATCGGCGTCCTCCTGCCCATGGACAAGCTGCTGCCCGGCGTCGAGACGGCCGCGGCGGCCCTCTCCGCCGACGGCGGCGAGGCCGCGGCCATCGCCATCAAGACCACCGACACCGTGCACAAGACGGCCACGGCCGGCCAGGACGGCTGGACCGTCGGCGGCATGGCCAAGGGCGCGGGCATGCTCGCCCCGGGCCTGGCCACCATGCTCGTCGTCCTCACCACCGACGCCGACCTGGACGCCGCCACCCTCGACAAGGCGCTGCGCGACGCCACCCGCACCACCTTCGACCGGGTCGACTCCGACGGCTGCATGTCCACCAACGACACGGTGCTGCTGCTCGCCTCCGGCGCCTCCGGGCAGGTTCCCGCGTACGAGGACTTCGCGGCCGCCGTCCGGGCCGTCTGCGACGACCTGGCCCGCCAGCTCATCGGCGACGCCGAGGGCGCCAGCAAGGACATCCGCATCGAGGTGATCGGCGCGGCCAGCGAGGACGACGCCGTCGAGGTCGGCCGGTCCATCGCCCGCAACAACCTGCTCAAGTGCGCCATCCACGGCGAGGACCCCAACTGGGGCCGGGTGCTCTCCGCCATCGGCACCACCAAGGCGGCCTTCGACCCGGACCGCCTGAACGTCGCCATCAACGGCGTGTGGGTCTGCAAGAACGGCTCCGTCGGCGAGGACCGCGACCTGGTCTCCATGAAGGGGCGCGAGGTGCACATCACCGCGGACCTGGCCGGCGGCACCGAGTCGGCGGTCATCTGGGCCAACGACCTGACGGCCGAGTACGTCCACGAGAACAGCGCGTACTCCTCATGAGCGCCGCGAGGAAGCACACCGCGCTGCCCAAGGCACAGATCCTCATCGAGGCCCTGCCCTGGCTCACCCGCCACAACGGCAAGGTCGTCGTCATCAAGTTCGGCGGCAACGCCATGGTCGACGAGGCCCTCAAGGCGGCCTTCGCCCAGGACGTGGTCTTCCTGCGCCAGGCCGGCCTCAAGCCCGTCGTGGTGCACGGCGGAGGCCCGCAGATCAAGGCCCAGCTCGCCAAGGAGGGCCTGGTCAGCGAGTTCAAGGCGGGCCTGCGCGTCACCACCCCCGAGGCGATGGACATCGTCCGGATGGTCCTGGCCGGGCAGGTCCAGCGCGAACTGGTCGGACTGCTCAACCAGCACGGCCCGCTGGCCGTCGGCATGACCGGCGAGGACGCCCACACCATCACCGCCACCCAGCACAAGCCGGAGATCGAGGGCGAGCTCGTCGACATCGGCCGGGTCGGGGAGATCACCTCCATCGACACCGGGGCCATCGAGGCCCTCCTCGCGGACGGCCGGATCCCGGTCATCTCCTCCATCGCCCGCAGCGCCGACGACGGCCACGTCTACAACGTCAACGCCGACACCGCCGCCGCCGCCCTGGCCGCCGCCCTCGGTGCCGAGACGCTGATGGTCCTCACCGACGTCGAGGGCCTCTACGCGGACTGGCCCAACAGCGACGAGGTCATCAGCCGGCTCACCGTCAGCGAGCTGGAGAAGCTGCTGCCCGAGCTGTCCAGCGGCATGGTCCCGAAGATGGAGGGCTGCCTGCACGCCGTCCGCGGCGGGGTCCCCACGGCGCGCGTCCTCGACGGACGCGTCCCGCACTCGATCCTGCTGGAGATCTTCACCGACCAGGGCATCGGCACGATGGTCCTGCCCGATCCGCGGCCCGGAACGCCGCGGCCCGGAACACCGCAAGGGGGAGCAGTACAGTGACGCACAACGAGGAGACCGGCAACCAGCGGTTCGCGGCCCGCTGGCAGGGCGCGCTCACGGACAACTACGGCACCCCGGCCGTGGCCCTCGTACGCGGCGAGGGCGCCCAGGTCTGGGACGCGGACGGCAAGCAGTACACCGACTACGTCGGCGGTATCGCGGTCAACGCCCTCGGCCACGCCCACCCGGCGATCGTCGAGGCCGTCACCGCGCAGGTGAAGACCCTCGGCCACGTCTCCAACCTCTTCGCCTCCGAGCCGGTTCTCGCGCTCGGCGAACGGCTGCTCCAGCTGTTCGGCCGCGAGGGGCGGGTCTTCTTCTGCAACTCGGGCACAGAGGCGGTCGAGGCCGTCTTCAAGATCGGTCGGCTCACCGGCCGGACGCACATGGTCGCCACCGACGGCGGCTTCCACGGCCGGACCATGGGCGCCCTCGCGCTCACCGGCCAGCCCAAGAAGCAGGAGCCCTTCCTGCCGCTGCCCGGCGAGGTCACCCACGTCCCCTACGGAGACGTCGAGGCCCTGCGGGCCGCCGTCACCGAGGAGACCGCGCTCGTCCTCATCGAGCCGGTCCAGGGCGAGAACGGCGTGGTCGTCCCGCCCGCCGGCTACCTGACGGCCGCCCGCGAGATCACCCGGGCCACCGGCACCCTGCTCGCCCTCGACGAGGTCCAGACCGGCATCGGCCGCTGCGGCACCTGGTTCGAGTACCAGCGGCACGAGGGCGTCGACCCCGACCTCGTCACCCTGGCCAAGGGCCTCGGCGGCGGCCTGCCCATCGGCGCCGTGGCCGCCTTCGGCCCGACGGCCGGGCTGCTGCGGCCGGGCCAGCACGGCACGACCTTCGGCGGGAACCCGGTCGCCTGCGCCGCCGGCCTCGCGGTGATCGACACCATCGCCACCGACGGACTGCTCGACCAGGTCAAGGCCCGGGGGGAGCGGCTGCGCTCCGGAATCGAAGCCTCCGGTCACGGGCTGGTCTCCCACGTCCGCGGCTCGGGTCTGTTGCTGGGTATCGTGCTGACGGAGCCCCTCGCGCCGAAGGTGCAGCTGGCGGCTCAGCAGGCCGGATTCCTGGTCAACGCGCCCGCCCCCGACGTCGTACGGCTGATGCCCCCGTTCGTCATCACCGAGGCCGAGGTCGACGCGTTCGTCCGGGCACTTCCCGGCATCCTCGACGAAGCGGGACGATCCGGAGAATGAGACGACGATGAGCCAGGCGCAGGAACACGAGCAGAACGGCGGCCCCTCCGTTCCGCAGACCCGCACCGCCCGCCACCGCCGGATCGTGGACATCCTCAACCGGCAGCCGGTCCGCTCCCAGAGCCAGCTGGCCAAGCTCCTCGCCGACGACGGGCTGAGCGTCACCCAGGCGACGCTCTCCCGCGACCTCGACGAGCTGGGCGCGGTGAAGATCCGCAACACCGGCGGCGAGCTGATCTACGCGGTCCCCAGCGAGGGCGGCTTCCGCACCCCGCAGGCCCCGCTCGGCGAATCGGCGAAGGAGGAGCGCATGCGGCGCCTCTCCGGCGAACTGCTGATCTCGGCCGAGGCCTCCGCGAACCTCGTGGTCCTGCGCACCCCGCCGGGGGCGGCGCAGTTCCTCGCCTCGGCCATCGACCAGGCCGAACTGCACGCCGTCCTCGGCACCATCGCCGGCGACGACACCCTGATGCTCATCAGCCGCGACCCCTCCGGCGGCCAGGCCCTGGCCGACCACATGCTGCGCCTGGCGCAGAAGGAGGGCTAGACCCCCCTGCGGGCCGGCAGCCCCCCTAGTACCGGGTCACGGCCAGTGGTCCGTCCTCGGTGCCGATGGCGATGTGCGGGGCGCGGCGGGGGTTGGCCCAGCGCAGGAGCTCGCGCATCGCGCCCTCCGGTACGGAGACGCAGCCGGCCGTGGCGCCCCTGCCGTTCACGTGCAGGAAGATGCCCGCGCCCCGGCCGCGTACCGGGTGCTCGTAGTTGAAGCCGATGACCAGGGCGTGCGCGTACTGCGTTCCGTACGCCGCCAGGTGCTCGGACTCCCCGGGCGCGCAGTCGGCGGGCAGCGGTTCCGTCCACCGGTTGTACGCGGCGGAGGCGTTGTCCTGGCACCACCACGAACGGTCCGTCACCCGCCGGTAGGCGTACTCCGTCCCGGCCGGCGCGTGCGCGGTGCCGAAGGCGTAGGGGAGGGCGTACAGACCGGCCGGGGTGGTGTTCGTGCCCTGGGTCCGGGTCGCCCCCTCGGTCAGGCCGTTCGCGCCGAACCGGGCGGGCGCGCGCCCGGCCTCGTACCAGCGGCCCGCGCGCCGGTCCCACCAGGTCAGCAGGCCCGTGGTCGACCCGGCGGCGGGGGCGACGGCGGTGATCAGCTGGCTGCCGCCGCCGGTGTCGACGAGGCGTTCGGGCAGCGGGCCGGGCCCGTGCGGCCACAGCCCGGCGAGGAACAGCGACCCGGCGATCAGAGCGTTGCGCAGCACAAGCCAGACGGTACGGGCCGCCCGGGCCGGGAGCGGCGCCGACAGACCGGCGGGACCCGATCGGGCGACCCGTCCGCGCTCCCACGGCCCACACCGCCCCCTCCGGTCGCCTTCCCGAGCGCGTCCGGCGCCGGCCCCGCGCCCGCCGGGACGCGGCAGGGGCCGGACGGCGGTGTCAGGCGCGGGTCTCGTGGAGCCGGAGGCCCTGGGGGGAGTGGTTCAGCCGCAGCTCGCGGGCTCCCAGCAGCTCCGCCGCCCGCGCCAGCAGTCCGCCCAGCTCGGCGCGCGCGGCCTCGCCCTCGTCGAGGGTGGACAGCCAGTCCCAGGCGGCCACCCGGTCCCGTGCGAGCCGGCGCGTCCCCGGGTCCGGGTCCGTCAGCAGGGCCACCGACGCCCGGAGTTCGGCGCTCCCGCCCCGGCCGCACAGCAGCCGGAACGCCGCCCGGCGGGTGTGCGGGCGCCACTGCGGCCCGGTCAGGTCCGCCAGCGCGGCGGAGTCCAGCCGCCGGGCCCCCGGGAGCAGGTGCAGCGCGGCCTCGCGGGCCGCCGACGCCGAGGAGTCCTCCAGCAGGGCCAGCAGCGCCGGGGTCTCCACGCGGGCCCCCAGCTTGCGCAGCCCCGCCAGGGCGGCGGCCCGCACCGGCCCTGCGGGGTGCTCCAGCAGGGCGCGCAGCAGCGGGACGTCCTCCCGCCCGGCCACCTCGGTGAAGCCGGTCACCGCGTACCCGCTCACCCGCCCGGGGTCCGTGATCAGCGCGCGGTAGTGCGCGTACGGGTCCCCGCCGGCCTGGCGCAGCAGCCAGCGGGCGCAGGCGCGTACGGACCCGGCCCGGTCGGCCAGGAAGCGGTCGGCCTCCTCCGCCCGCCCGGCCCGGCGCAGGGCGGTGACCCCGGCGGCCCGCACCGCCGGGAAGCGCGAGCCGAGCAGGGCGTCGACCGCCCCCTCCTCGGGTCCGCCGGCGGCCAGCGCCGCCAGGGCCGCATCGGTCCACATCCGGCCGGTCACCGGATCGTGCTCGGCGGCGGCCCGCCGGGCGAGCTCCCGCGCGCCGTACCGTCCGCAGTCGAGGGCGACCCGTGTGCCGAAGCGGCGCGTCGGCCGGTCGGCGCTGCCCGCCAGACGGTCCAGCATGGCCTCGCGCTGCCCGGCGGTCAGCGAGTTCCAGCTCCAGGTCGTCGAGGGCAGCCCGGGGCGCCACCACGCGGCGAGGGAGGAGTAGCGGCCGCTGAGGGCGGCCTCCAGCTGCTCCACCGCCCAGCCGCCGTGTTCGCGCCCGCCCAGCCGCAGGGTGAGCGGGGTGAGCGCGGTCAGCACGCGGGCGGGGTCGTCGGCCACCGGCCGGTTCAGCGCCCGGCGGGCCCGGTCCCGGGTGCGGACGGGGTACTGGGCCAGCACCCGGCCCAGCACCCTGCGGGCGCGCTCGCGCACCTGCGGTACCCAGTCGGCGCACCGGATCAGGACGAGCTGGGCCGGCGGGTTGCGCCACGCGGCGAGCGCGGCCGCGCGGATCCGCCCGTCGGGGTGGCACAGCCGCGCCTCCAGCCGGTCGACGTGTACGCCCTGGAAGCGCTGGAGGCGGCGCACCTCCCGGTCGAAGGCGATCCACGCCTCCGGCCCGTTCCCGACGAGCCGGCCGGCCACCGGGACGCTGACCCCGTGCACCAGCTGCCGGGCCACGCCCCGCCCCCAGGCCGCGTCCGCCGTCGCGCTCCACATATGCCCTCCCCGGCTGGATCCCGCCCCTGATGGTAGGCGGGCGGCACCGGGCCCCGCGCGCCCTATACGGCCTGGTCAGCACCGTGGGGGTGGACTCGATTGACGAAACATGCAGAGCAATGCATAGTTATGCCTATTCTTGCCGTGGACCGCAGCGCGTCGCGACCCCGCCTGAATCGTTTGACGCTGTACCCGGACGGCCTCCCCGCAACCTCCGCGGCGGGGAGGCCGGCCACTTCCACCCTCATGAGGAGCAGTAGCTGTGAGCAGCAACAACGGTGACGTCCGGCTCTGGGGCGGCCGGTTCGCCGACGGCCCTTCGGAGGCCCTCGCGAAGCTGTCCGCGTCGGTCCACTTCGACTGGCGGCTGGCGCCCTACGACATCGCCGGCTCGCGCGCCCACGCCCGCGTGCTCGCCAAGGCGGGCCTGCTCACGGCCGAAGAACTCGACCGCATGATCGCGGGCCTGGACCGGCTGGAGGCCGACGTGGCCGACGGCTGCTTCGTCGGGACCGTCGCCGACGAGGACGTCCACACCGCCCTGGAGCGCGGCCTGCTGGAGCGGCTCGGCCCCGACCTGGGCGGCAAGCTCCGGGCCGGGCGCTCCCGCAACGACCAGGTGGCCACCCTCTTCCGGATGTACCTGCGCGACCACGCGCGGATCATCGGCGGCCTGATCGCCGACCTCCAGGACGCCCTGGTCGGCCTGGCCGAGACGCACCCGGACGTGGCGATGCCGGGCCGCACGCACCTCCAGCACGCGCAGCCCGTCCTCTTCGCCCACCACGTGCTGGCGCACGTGCAGTCCCTGTCCCGGGACGCTGAGCGGCTGCGGCAGTGGGACACCCGTACGGCCGTCTCCCCGTACGGTTCGGGCGCGCTGGCCGGCTCCTCGCTCGGCCTGGACCCGGAGGCGGTCGCCGCCGACCTGGGCTTCGAGCGCGGCTCGGTGGGCAACTCGATCGACGGGACGGCCTCGCGCGACTTCGTCGCCGAGTTCGCCTTCGTCACCGCGATGATCGGGATCAACCTGTCCCGGATCGCCGAGGAGATCATCCTGTGGAACACGAAGGAGTTCTCCTTCGTCACCCTCCACGACGCCTTCTCCACCGGCTCCTCGATCATGCCGCAGAAGAAGAACCCGGACATCGCGGAGCTGGCGCGCGGCAAGTCGGGCCGTCTCATCGGCAACCTGACGGGCCTGCTGGCCACGCTCAAGGCGCTGCCGCTGGCCTACAACCGCGACCTCCAGGAGGACAAGGAGCCCGTCTTCGACTCCTGCGACACCCTGGAGGTCCTGCTGCCGGCCTTCACCGGGATGATGGCCACCCTCACGGTCAACCGCGAGCGGATGGAGGAGCTGGCCCCGGCGGGCTTCTCCCTCGCGACCGACATCGCGGAGTGGCTGGTCAAGCAGGGCGTGCCCTTCCGGGTCGCGCACGAGGTGGCCGGCGAGTGCGTCAAGGTCTGCGAGGCCGAGGGCATCGAGCTCGACGAGCTCACCGACGCCCAGTTCGCGAAGATCTCGGAGCACCTGACCCCCGAGGTCCGCACGGTCCTCAACGTCCCCGGTGCCCTGGCCTCCCGCAACGGCCGCGGCGGCACCGCCCCGTCGGCGGTGGCGCTCCAGCTCACCGAACTGAAGGCCGACCTGGTCATCCAGCACGCCTGGGCGATCCACAAGCGGTAACCGAAACGCCCGGAGGGGCGGTACGGACCCGCACGGGTCCGTACCGCCCCTCCGGCGTGTGCGGGTGTCAGCAGACGACGCTGACCGAGAACGGCCGGTCGTCGTCCACGGCCCGGCTGCCGCCCGCGGACGGCGTCGCGGTGCGGATGAAGATCCTCCTGCTGCCGGCCTGGCCGACCAGGATGGACGAGCTGCCCGGGCCGGGGTCGCTGAAGTCGTTCTTGTTGACCGTGCCCAGCAGGGCGCAGTAGTCGATGTCGGCGTTCGTGACCAGGACGTAGCGGCCCTTGCCGATGTACTCGACGCTGTTCATGCCGGACCAAGCCAGGATCACCCCGTCCGCGCGGACCTTGGCGAAGGCGGTGGCAGTCGCCGCGGCCTGCCTGGTGTGGGCCGGCTCCGCCGACGCGGAGGACACGGCGAACGCGCCGCCGACCGTGAGTGCCATCGCTGCGGCCCCGAGGGCCAGCTTCATCGATCCGTTCATGGGCAGGACTCTCCCGCTTCCCGGGAGAGGTCCATAAGCCCTGGTCACGCGGGTTCACCCGAAAAGATCAAGCGGTATGGTCATCGGCCCAGTCCGCCAGCGCGTCGAAGTCCGGCCGGGTCAGGCCGATCCGCTCGTCCACGTACATGAGCAGCGCGTGCGCCGGGTGGCGCTGTTCGACGTACTCGCGGTCCAGGGCCGTGATGTCGTCGTCGATCCAGGCGAAGGGCCGCGCGCCCGCGTACTCCAGGACGTACTGCGTCTTCCAGAACGTGCCGCGCGGCGCCCGGCCGTGCATCACCGGCCAGTCGATGAACGGCAGCCGGGGCAGGCCCAGGTGCGGGCCTATCCAGTCGTTGGCCTCGTCCTTCCAGGTGGTGGCCCAGACGAGTTCGTAGGAGTCCGCCAGGGCCAGCAGCTCGGCCCCGTGACCGGGGTTGAGCCAGACCCGCAGGGGTTTGCCCTCCGTGAAGCCCGTGGGGCGCATCCGGTGCGTGGTGTAGCCCTCGGGGCGGCGCTGGGGCTGGGCCGCGTAGGGGTTCAGGGGTCCGTCGACGTCGATCAGCAGCAGTGGCTTCATGCGCACAGGTTTCCTCCCCGGCTGCCCTTCCGGCAGCCTGTTTTTCCTTGGAATGAGACATCGGCGTCTCATTTGAGGTACGGTTGTCTCATGGCCATGGATCGTGACCAGGTGCTCCGCGACGCGGCGGCCCTGCTCTCCCGCAAATCGACCGCGACGATGGACGAGGTGGCCCGCGCCGCCGGAATCGGCCGGGCGACCCTCCACCGGCACTTCGCCGGGCGCGACGCCCTCGTGAAGGCCCTTGAGGACCTCGGCATCCGCTGCTTCGAGACGGCCTTCGACCGCGCCCGTCTCGACGAGGGCACCGCGGTGGAGGCGCTGCGCCGCCTCGTCGCCGAGACCGAGCCCGACGCCCAGCTGCTGGCCTTCCTCGTCACCGAGAACCAGCTCTTCGAGGGCGACCAGGTCAACGAGGGCTGGGCCCGCCTCGACGCCCGCGTCAGCGAGCTCTTCCGGCGCGGCCAGCGGGAGGGCGACATCCGCATCGACCTGAGTGCCGCCTGGCTCACCGAGGCCCTCTACGGACTCGTCGGATCCTGCGCCTGGGCCGTCATGGACGGCCGGGTCGCGGCCAAGGACTTTCAATTCATGATCACCGAGTTGCTGCTCGGTGGCGTACGACGGAGTGTGGAGTGATGACCGGAACCGAACAGCTGAACCGGCGGACGGGTGCGGAGGGGAGGAGCCGCGGACGCTGGCTGGCGCTCTCCGTACTCGTCCTGGCCGTACTGCTGGTCGCGGTCGACGCCACCGTCCTCGGACTCGCCACCCCCTCCCTGAGCGAGGACCTCAAGCCGTCCGGCACCCAGCTGCTGTGGATCGGCGACATCTACTCCTTCGTCATCGCCGGCCTGCTCGTCTCCATGGGCTCCCTCGGCGACCGCATCGGCCGCAAGAAGCTGCTGCTGCTCGGCGCCACCGCCTTCGGGGCCGTCTCCGTCCTGAACGCCTACGCCACCAGCCCCGAGATGATGATCCTGGCCCGGGCGCTGCTCGGCGTCGCCGGCGCCACCCTCATGCCGTCCACCCTCGCGCTGATCCGCAACATCTTCCACGACCCCAAGGAGCGCAGCCTCGCCATCGGCATCTGGGGCGCCACCGCCTCCGCCGGCGCGGCCGTCGGACCGGTGGTCGGCGGAGCCCTGCTCCAGCACTTCTGGTGGGGCTCGGTCTTTCTCATCAACCTGCCCGTGATGGCCGTCCTGGTCGTCGTCGGCGTCAAGCTGCTCCCCGAGTCCAAGAACCCGGTCGCCGGCCCCTGGGACCTCTTCAGCGTCGCCCTCTCCCTCGTCGGCGTCATCGGCGTGGTGTACGCCGTCAAGGAAGTCGCCACCCACGGCGTGACCTGGGGCGTCGCGGCCGCCGCCGTCATCGGCGCGGGCTGCCTGTACGCCTTCGTGCGCCGCCAGTTCACCCTGGCCTCGCCGCTGCTCGACATGCGGCTCTTCAAGCACCGCGGCTTCTCCGGCGCGGTCCTCGCCGACCTGCTGACCGTGTTCGGCCTCTCCGGCCTGGTCTTCTTCCTCTCCCAGTTCCTCCAGCTGGTCCAGGGCCGCGACCCCCTGGAGGCGGGCCTGGCGGAACTGCCCGCCGCCGTCGGCGCCGTCGTCACCGGCCTGATAGCCGGCCGGTACGCCCGCCGCTACTCGGTCCGGGTCATCGTGGCCGGCGGACTCGCCGCCATCGGCCTGGCCCTGGCCGCGCTCACCCTGATCCACCAGCACAGCGGCTACCCGCTGCTCGGCGCCTCCCTGCTCGTCGTCGGCCTCGGCGCCGGCTTCTCCTTCACCGTCACCGCCGACGTGATCCTCTCCAGCGTCCCCAAGGAGCAGGCCGGTTCCGCCTCGGCCGTCTCCGAGACCGCCTACGAGCTGGGCGCCGCCCTCGGCATCGCCCTGCTCGGCTCCATCGTCACCGGCGTCTACCAGGGCTTCACCGCCCCGGCCTCGGTCCCGGCCCCGCTGGCCGACGCGGCCCACGAGTCGCTCGGCGGAGCCGTCGAAGCCGCCAGGGCCCTGGACCCGCAGACCGCCCAGACCATGGTCGGCGCGGCCCAGGAGGCCTTCGTGGACGGGCTCCGGCTCGCCTCCGGCGTAGGCGCGGCCGTCCTGCTCGCCACCGCCGTGGCCGCCTGGTTCCTGCTGAAGGGGCAGGAGCTCCAGGACGGCGTCGAGCACTGACGCCACGCCAGACCGTGGCGCCCCGGCGGGTGTTGACAGCCCGTCGGGGCACGGGACACGATCCCCGCGATGGAGATCACCGACCTGACCCCCGCCGAACGCCGTATACGGGACGCCTTCCCGCGCGGTGAGGGCGTCGAC
Organism: Streptomyces sp. NPDC000075; assembly: GCF_040301925.1. Classification (NCBI taxonomy): domain Bacteria; kingdom Bacillati; phylum Actinomycetota; class Actinomycetes; order Kitasatosporales; family Streptomycetaceae; genus Streptomyces; species Streptomyces sp. NPDC000075. The sequence goes on along the minus strand of NZ_JBEPFL010000019.1, from coordinate 142,251 downwards.
TTCCGCGAGGACCCCGACGAGGACGCCGCCGACGGGCACGGCTGGGGGCCCGAGCGGACCGTACGCGCCGACGTGCTCGCCGCCCTGCTGCTCGCCGGCCCCACCCCGAACGGACAGGTGGCCGAGCTCAACGTCAGGGGCGCCCGGATCACCGGCAAGCTCAACCTCAAGTACGCCGACGTCGAGCACGCGATCCGGCTGCGCGGCTGCTGGTTCGAACGCAAACCCCAGCTGTACGGGGCCCGGCTGCGCGCCGTCAGCCTCTCGCAGTCGGCCCTGCCCGGACTCACCGCCTCCATCGTCAGCGTCGACCTCGCGCTCCGGCTGAGCGGCTGCCGCTTCACCGGGCCCGTCCGCCTCGCCGGGGCCCGGATCGCCGGCGGCCTCTTCCTCCAGGACGCGCTGATCCGCCCCGACGCCGGGGCGCGGGCCGACGCCGACGCCGACGCCGAAGAGCACGACGAGCCCCCGCTCCAGCTCAACCACACCGAGATCGGCACCGACATCGTCGCCGACGGGCTCACCGTCCACGGCCAGCTCCGCGTCAACGGCGCCACCGTCGCCGGACAGATCAGCCTGGACCGGGCCAGGCTCCTCGCCCCCGGCGGGATCGCCCTGCACGCCGAGACCGTCTCCGTCGGCACCGACCTGCGCGGCCACCGGCTGGAGGCCGAGGGCATGGTCAACCTCACCGGCGCCCGGGTCCCCGGCCAGCTGATGCTCACCCGCGCCCGGCTCGCCAACCCCGGCGGGGTGGCCCTGCGCGCCAGCAGCTGCGCCATAGGGGAGCTGTGGCTGCGCCGGTGCCCGCCCATCGACGGGATCGTCAACCTGCGCCGCAGCCAGCTCGACATGCTCTACGCCGAACCGGAGACCTGGCCCGCGGTGGTCCGCACCGAGGGGCTCGGCTACCGGGTGCTGCACCCGCTCCTGCCCGCCGAGCAGCGCCTCCCGCTGCTGGAGCGCGAGGAGACCGGCTACCTCCCGTACGCCTACGAACAACTCGCCGCCGCCTACCGCACCGTCGGCGACGAGGCGGCCGCCCGCAGCGTCCAGCTCGCCAAGCTGCGCCGCCACCGCCGCACGCAGCCGCGCCACACGCGCCTGTGGGGGCTCCTCCAGGACGTCACCGTCGGCTACGGCTTCCGGCCGCTGCGCGCGGCGTTCTGGCTCCTGCTGCTGGTCCTGACGGGCTCGCTCGCGTACGGGCTGCACCACCCGAGGCCGCTGAAGCCGGGGGAGGCCCCCGACTTCAACCCCGTCTTCTACACCATCGACCTGCTGCTGCCGATCATCGGCTTCGGCCAGGAGGAGGCCTTCGCGCCGGGCGGCTGGTACCAGTGGCTGTCGTACCTGCTGATCGTGACCGGCTGGATCCTCGCCACCACGACGGCGGCGGGCGTCAGCCGGTCACTCCAGCGCCAGTAGGCAGGGGGCTCAGGCCGCCTTCGCCTTGGTCGCGTACATGTCCACGTACTCCTGGCCCGACAGGCGCATGACCTCGGCCATCACCGAGTCGGTGACGGCGCGCAGCACGTAGCGGTCGCGGTCCATGCCCTCGTAGCGGGAGAACTCCATCGCCTCGCCGAAGCGGATGGTGACCCGCCCCGGGCGGATCATGCCCTTGCCGCCGGGCTGGAGCTTGTCGGTGCCGATCATCGCGAACGGGACCACGGGGGCGCCCGTCATCAGGGTGAGGCGGGCGATGCCGGTCCGGCCGCGGTACAGCCGGCCGTCGGGGGAGCGGGTGCCCTCGGGGTAGATCCCGAAGATCTTGCCCTCTTCGAGGATCCGGCGGCCCGTCATCAGGGCGGCGACCCCGCCGTTCGCGCCGTCGCGGTCCACCGGGATCATGCCGGCGCCGGTGAAGAACCAGGCCATCAGGCGGCCCTTGAGACCCTTGCCCGTCACGTACTCGTCCTTGCCGATGAAGTGGACCGTGCGGTCGCACACCAGCGGCAGGATCATCGAGTCGATGAAGGTGAGGTGATTGCCCGCCAGGATCACCGGGCCGGTGCCCGGAATGTTCTCGATCCCCTCCACCCGGGTGCGGACAACCATGCGCATGACCGATCCGACGGTGGCTTTGAGGAACCTTGTACGGAACAACGTGAGCCCTCCGGCATCGAAAAGCGGTTTTCGCACCACACGGCGGTAGTGCAGGTGAGGACGATACTCGCGGGTCACCCCTGATCGCACATCGGGTTCACGGGATGGATACGCAGTGTTGACGTGTGTTTCCGCCATGTTCCGCGCGACCCAACCCGTCAGCCATCCCCCTTGCCTACCATCGGCTCGCCGATTTCCAAAAGAAGCCGAGCGATTTCCGATCGATTCCGAACAAGGAGTGGCACTGATGACGCAAGGTGGGACAGCCCGGCGCACCGTCCTGGGAGCCGCGGTCCTCGCGGCCGGCACCGGTTTGAGCACGCTCGCCGCGGGCACAGCCTCCGCGAGCGAGGCCGGGCACGGCGAGGGCGGCTACCGCGACCTGCCCGTCCCCCTGATCATCGGGCACCGGGGCTCCAGCGGCTACCGGCCCGAGCACACCCTCGGCTCCTACCAGCTCGCCCTCGACCTCGGCGCCGACGTCATCGAACAGGACCTCGTCCCCACCAAGGACGGCCACCTGGTCTGCCGCCACGAGAACGAGATCGGCGGCACCACCGACGTCGCCGACCACCCCGGGTTCGCCGGCCGGCGCACCACCAAGACCGTCGACGGGGTCTCCGTCACCGGCTGGTTCACCGAGGACTTCACCCTCGCCGAGCTGCGCACCCTGCGCGCCAAGGAGCGCATTCCGGCCATCCGCCAGCGCAACACCCTCTACGACGGCCGCTGGGCCGTCCCCACCTTCGAAGAGGTGCTGCGCTGGGCCGACCGCGAGGGCAAGCGGCGCGGCCGGCGCGTCTGGCTGCACGTCGAGACCAAGCACCCCACCTACTTCCGCGGCCTCGGGCTCGGCCTGGAGGAGCCCCTCGCCGCCCTGCTGCGCCGCTACGGCCGCGACGGCCGGGGCGCCGCCGTCTTCCTCCAGTCCTTCGAGCCCTCCAGCATCCAGCGGCTCTCCCGCCTGGTGTCCGCCCCGCGCGTGGTGCTGCTCTCCGCCGCGAACACCCGGCCCTGGGACTTCGAGACGGCCAAGGACCCCCGTACCGTCGCCGACCTGGTCACGCCCGAGGGCCTGAAGTGGATCGCCGGCTTCGCCCAGGGCATCGGCCCCACCCTGGACCTCATCGTTCCGCGCACCGCGGACGGCCGGCTCGGCACCCCCACCACCCTGGTGCGCGACGCCCACGCCCGCGGCCTCGTCCTGCACCCCTACACGGCCCGCAACGAGAACACCTTCCTGCCGGCCGAGTACCGCAAGGGCACCGACCCGAACGCCTACGGGGACGCCTTCGGCGCCTTCAAGCGCTACTTCGAGCTGGGCGTCGACGCCATCTTCACCGACAACCCCGACACCGGACTCCTCGCCGCCGAGGCCTTCCGCCCCGGACGCGGCGTCAACCGCTAGCCCCCCGGCCCCGTACGGGTGGGCCGGGTCCGGCCGGGAAACCGCCCGGCCCGGCCGCCGCGTCCCGCCCGGCATGGACCTGCGACGCGAACCCGAACTGATCGAGGAGCTGGGCCCGCTGCTCTCCGCCGAGGCGGCCGCGGAGGCCCCCGCCGCCGGAGTGGACGCCGACGACCTGGAACAGGCCGTCTGGGTCAGGCTGCTGGAGCAGGGGCCGCCCGGCCCCGCCCCCGCCGGCCGGGCCCGCTGGCTGCGGCGGGCCGTACGCGCCGAGGCACGCCTCGCCCGCCGGCACACCCGGCGCGAGGTCCCGTACGGGGCCGCTCCCGCGGCCACCGCCGACGAGCCCGAGGACGCCCTCCTGCACGGGGAGGAGAACCGCGCCCTCCGATCGGCGGTCGCCCGATTGCCGGGACGGTGCCCCGAACTGATGGCCGCACTTCTGTCACCCAGAGACCTCACATACCGTGAAATCGCAGGAGAGTTGGGTATCTCACAAGGAAGTTTGGGGCCGGTACGTTCCCGTTGCCTGGGATGTCTGCGCAGAATGCTCGCTCGAGAGGTTGCGGCTCCTGGCCCGTGGGGAAAGGAGCGGTAGACCAGAGAGCTACCGGTGAGCGGGAGGCATGCGCACATGGGCATGAGCGTGACCATTTCGGCGGCGGCCGCCGAGGACGCCGAGCAGATCTTCAAGCTGCAGTACCTGGCGTTCCAGCGCGAGGCCGAGCTGTACGGCAACTACCTCATCCAGCCGCTCACCCAGTCCCTGGACTCCCTGAAGCAGGAACTGGCCACGGACACCGTCCTGGTCGCCCGGCTCGGCGACGAGGTCGTGGGCGCGGTGCGCGGCAGCGTCGGAGAGGACGGCACGGCGAGCATCGCCAAGCTGTGCGTACACCCCCGCCTCCAGGGTCACGGCCTCGGCGCGCGCCTGCTGCGCGGGGTGGAGGAGGCCCTCGCCGGCCGCGGCGGCACCACCCGCTTCCGGCTGCACACCGGCCACAAGAGCGAGTCGAACCTGCGGCTCTACCGCAAGGCCGGCTACGCCCAGGTCGGCAACCGCACCGCCTCGGACGGCGTGCACCTGGTGATCCTGGAGAAGGACGCCGAGGTCGCCTCCGACTACACCGTCAGCGCCTGATCCCGCAGCCGCGCGTCAGCGCCTGGCGCGCAGCCAGAGCATCCCGGTGACCGGCAGGATCACCGGGATGAACAGGTAGCCCATCCCGAAGTCCGACCACACCGTCGCGTCGGGGAAGGCCTCGGGCCGGATCAGCGTCCAGGTACCGACGGCCAGCACGCCCGCGAGCTCGGCGCCGCAGCACACCAGTGCCGCGCGCCGGGCCCGGTCGCCGCCGCGCACGAGCGAGTACGTGATGAAGGCGTAGACCAGGGCGGCCGCCCCCGACAGGGAGTAGGCCAGCGGCGCCCGGTCGAACTCGGTGGAGATCTGGTAGGCCGAGCGCGAGACCGCGCCGACCACCATGACCCCGTAGAGCCACACCAGCAGCAGCCCCGGCCCGGAGACCAGTCGCTTGCGGGCTTCCGGCGAGGCGGTCGTCGTGTCAGGCACCGGCGGATCCCCAGATGTCGTAGAGGCGCACCTCGAGCACGGCGAGGACGACCGCGCCCGCGGCCACCGTCACCGAACCCCACTTGGTGCGCTCGGTCAGCGAGAGCAGCCCGGCGGCCGGGACCGCCGCGAAGGCGCCCAGCAGGTAGGCCACGAAGAGCACCGTGCCCTGTTCCGGCTTCTCGCCGCGGGCCAGCTGCACCACGCCGACCACCAGCTGGGCCAGCGCCAGCAGGGTCACCACGGCCATGCCGATGAAGTGCCAGTCCTTGGTCGGCTGGTCCCGCCATACGGCGTGGCCGCACCAGGCGGCGAGGGCGAGGGCGGCCACGCCGAGGGCGGCCGTCAGGGCGTCGAGCATGCTGCGAGGGTATTACGGCCCCGCGGACCGGCCGCGCAGGGGGCGCCGGGGGGCTCGCGAGGGTGGCCTTGGCCACAGCCGGGGCCCCCGCCGGGACCCGCCCGGACCCGGCCGGCACCGGCTCCCGGAGCCCGTCCGCCCGTGCCGTGACTGGCCGGGGCGGCCCGCGCACCCCATGGGACGGCGCCGCGGATTCGGCCGAACTCGTCCAGAATGCGATCGGAACTCGTCCGCTATCCGGACAGCATTGATCGATGAACCGGCATGTCTGCTTTACTGAGCCCATGACCACGACGAGCAGCCGCACCCTTGCGACCGAGGCGACGATGACGCCCGGTGCTCGTTGTATGTGTCGAATGTGCGCCTTCTGAGGGCCCCTTCCCCCGCGGTCTCGCGCCCCGAAGCGAGACGAGGCGAGCCGCTCCGCCGTCCAGGTCACCCCTGACCTCCGGTCCGGACCGCTCGCAGCCCCGCGCACGTGTCGACACGATTCCTTTGTGACGGTTCGACCCGTATCGCGTCCCCAGATGTTTGCCCCGTGCACGGTCCCGCACGCCGTGCACTCGACAGCGACGGAATTCCTGTGATCACCACATCGGGCCTCACGAAGGTCTACCAGTCCCGTGGCCGCGAGGTCACCGCCCTGGACGGCGTCGACCTCCACGTCCGCGAGGGCGAGGTCTACGGAGTCATCGGCCAGAGCGGCGCCGGCAAGTCCTCCCTCATCCGCTGCGTGAACCTGCTGGAACGCCCCACCACCGGAACCGTGACCGTCGACGGCGTCGAGCTCACCGCCCTCGCCGGCCGCGGCCGGCGCGCCGGCAAGGAGCTCCGCGAAGCACGCAGCCGCATCGGCATGGTCTTCCAGCACTTCAACCTGCTGTCCTCCCGGACCGTCCAGGCCAACATCGAGCTCCCCCTGGAGATCCTCGGTGTGGACCGCCGCGAACGCTCCCGCAAGGCCCTGGAGCTCCTCGACCTCGTCGGCCTCGCCGACAAGGCCAAGGCCTACCCCACCCAGCTCTCCGGCGGCCAGAAGCAGCGCGTCGGCATCGCCCGCGCCCTGGCCGGCGACCCCAAGGTGCTCCTCTCCGACGAGGCCACCAGCGCCCTCGACCCCGAGACCACCCGCTCCATCCTCCAGCTCCTGCGCGACCTCAACCGCCAGCTCGGACTCACCGTCCTGCTCATCACGCACGAGATGGACGTCGTCAAGAGCATCTGCGACTCCGCCGCCCTGATGAAGAAGGGCCGGATCATCGAGTCCGGCACCGTCGCCGAGCTCCTCGCCACCCCCGGCTCCGAGCTCGCCGCCGAACTCTTCCCCGTCAGCGGCACCGCCACCGGCGCGGACCGCACGGTCATCGACGTCACCTTCCACGGCGAGGCCGCCACCCAGCCCGTCATCTCCCAGCTGGCGCGCACCTACAACATCGACATCTCGATCCTCGGAGCCGCGATGGACACCGTCGCCGGCCGCCAGATCGGCCGCATGCGCATCGAGCTGCCCGGCCGCTACGAGGACAACGTGGTCCCCGTCGGCTTCCTGCGCGAGCAGGGCCTCCAGGTCGACGTGGTCGACGGGACGGACGACATCGACGACGAGCTGGCCGAACTGGTCAAGGACGGTGCCAAGTGACCTGGTCCGAAATGCAGCCCCTGCTCACCCAGGGCACCTACGACACCCTCTACATGGTCCTGTGGTCCACCCTGGTGACCGTCCTCGGCGGACTGCCCATCGGCATCCTCCTCGTCCTCACCGACAAGGGCGGCCTCCTGCGGAACCAGCCGCTCAACAAGGCCCTCGGCGTGATCGTGAACATAGGCCGCTCGCTGCCGTTCATCATCCTGCTGATCGCCCTGATCCCGGTCACCACGGCCGTCGTCGGCACCTTCATCGGCCCCACCGCCATGATCGTCCCGCTGGCCATCGGCGCCGTCCCCTTCTTCGCGCGCCTCGTCGAGACGGCCGTCCGCGAGGTCGACCACGGCCTGATCGAAGCCGTCGAGTCCATGGGCGGCGGCATCCCCACCCTCGTCGGCAAGGTCCTCCTCCCGCAGGCCCTGCCCTCCCTGGTCGCCGCCGTCACCACCACCGTCATCACCCTGGTCGGCTACTCCGCCATGGCCGGCGCCGTCGGCGGCGAGGGACTCGGCTCCAAGGCCATCACCTACGGCTTCCAGCGCTTCGAGACCGGCTTCATGGTCGCCACCGTCGTGGTCCTGATCGCCCTCGTCACGGTGATCCAGCTGATCGGCGACGGCGTGGTGCGCGTCCTCGCCCGCCGCGGCCGGACAGCCTGAGCCCGCCCCGGGCCACCCCTGAGTTTCCCCACCCGAGAAAGCCCGCACTTGTCGTGCCTGGGCCACCACCACGGGTCCCCACCCCGGACCCGTACCGCTAGAAAGGCACTCTTCGTGCGTAAGAACATCAAGCTCACCGCCTTCGCCGCCGCCTCCGCCGCGCTCGCCCTCGGCCTCACCGCCTGCGGCAGCTCCTCGGACCCGTCCTCCACCAAGGCCGACGGCGGCAAGGTCGACGAGAGCAAGCCGCTCGTCATCGCGGCCTCCCCGAGCCCGCACGCCGACATCCTGAACTTCGTCAAGGACAAGCTCGCGGCCAAGGAAGGCCTCAAGCTGGAGGTGAAGGAGTTCACGGACTACGTCCTGCCCAACACCGCCACCGAGCAGGGCCAGGTCGACGGCAACTACTTCCAGCACAAGCCGTACCTCGACGACTTCAACAAGAAGAACGGCACCCACATCGTGCCCGTCGTCAACGTGCACCTGGAGCCCCTCGGCCTCTACTCCAAGAAGGTCAAGGCCCTCACCGACATCAAGGCCGGCCAGACCATCGCCGTCCCCAACGACACCACCAACGAGGGCCGCGCGCTCCAGCTGCTCGCCGCGAACAAGCTGATCACCCTCAAGGACGGCGTCGGCACCACCGCCAAGCTCTCCGACATCACCGACAAGAAGGGCCTGGAGTTCAAGGAGCTGGAGGCCGCCACGGTCCCGCGCGCCCTGAACGACGTCGACGCCGCCGTCATCAACGGCAACTACGCCCTCGAGGCCAACCTGTCGCCCGCCAAGGACGCCCTGGTGCTGGAGAAGGCCGAGGGCAACCCGTACGCCAACTTCCTGGCGGTCAAGGACGGCAAGCAGAACGACCCGCGCATCCAGAAGCTCGCCAAGCTCCTGAACTCCGACGAGGTCAAGAAGTTCATCGAGGAGAAGTACCAGGGCTCGGTCATCCCGGCCTTCGGCACCCCGGCCGCCTAAAGAACCGCCAGGCCGCCTGAACACCCCCCGGCCGGCCGGAGAACCACTGGCCGACGCCGGATCCCCGGCCCCGCGCGCCCTCCCGGGCACGCGGGGCCGCGGGCTGCCCGGAGGCTGCCCGCTTCCGGGCAGCCCGGCCCTGCACATCCCCGGGCCGATGCTGCATGCTGTGGCCTACGACCCGCACAAACGGTCCGCCTCAGGCATGGAGCTGCGCATGACTACCACCTTCCCGGACGTCACCATCAGCACGGACCGGCTGGTGCTGCGCCCCTTCGAGGAGGAGGACGTCACCGCGCTCGCCGAGATGATGAACGACGAGCAGGTCACCGCCTGGACCCCGGTCCCGCACCCCTACACCCGCGCCCACGCCCACGCCTGGGCCACCTCCGGCTCCCACGCCGAACGCACCGCCGGCCGCGGCCTCGTCCTCGCCGTCACCGAGTTCCTCACCCACCGCCTCGTCGGCGCCGTCCACCTGCGCGACACCGACTGGCGCACCCGCACCACCGAGATCCGCTACGTCACCGCCCCCTGGGCCCGCGGCGAGGGCTACGCCAGCGAATCCGTCCTCGCCGTCGCCCGCTGGCTCTTCCGCGAGCAGCAGTTCGAGAGACTCGAACTGCGCACCGCCGCCGACAACACCGCCTCCCAGCAGGTCGCCCAGAAGATCGGCTGCATCAGCGAAGGCGTCCTGCGCAACGCCTGGACCGTCCGCACCCAGGACGCCGACGGGAGCTGGAGCGACACCCGCACCGACCTCATCGTCTGGAGCCTGGTCCCCGAGGACCTCGACGACGCCGACGCCGACGACGAGGCCTACGGCGCGTACGACGCCTACGACAACGGCCAGGCCCGCGACGCCCGTACCGCCCGCCCGGCCCACGCCGTCGCCGCGGACTGGAACCGACCCGTGACCAGGTAGTCTCGGAGTGCGCGAACCCGACGAAACTTCGCCTGCCCCCACCCCAGGAGACTGACGACGATGGCCGACCGGGTCACGGTGATCGGCTGGGACGGCTCCCCCCTGACCGCGGCCGCCCGGTCCGCGCTCTCCGCCGCCACCCTGGTGGCCGGCGCCGCCCACCACCTCGCGCTCCCCGAAGTCCCGCCCGGCGCCGAACGCATCCGGCTCGGCAGCCTCGGCCTCGCCGCCCGCCGCATCGCCGGCCACCGCGGCACCGCCGTCGTCCTCGCCGACGGAGACCCCGGCTTCTTCGGCGTCGTCCGCACCCTCCGCGCCCCCGAACACGGCCTGGAAGTCGAGGTCGTCCCCGCCGTCTCCTCCGTCGCCGCCGCCTTCGCCCGGGCCGGAATGCCCTGGGACGACGCCCAGGTCGTCGTCGCCCACCCCCGCACCCTGCGCCGCGCCGTCAACGTCTGCCGCGCCCGCGGCAAGGTCGCCGTCCTCACCTCGCCCGGCGCCGGCCCCGCCGAACTCGCCCTGCTCCTCGAAGGGGTCCACCGCACCTTCGTCATCTGCGAGGAACTCGGCACCGACCGCGAACGCGTCACCGTCCTCACCTCCGACGCCGCCGCCGACCACACCTGGCGCGACCCCAACGTCGTCATCGTCATCGGCGGGACCGGACACCCCGCCACCGCCGACACCCCCTGGCTGCTCGGCCAGAGCCCCGCCCAGAACCCCGCCGCCGGACGCGGCTGGGCCCGCCCGCTCACCGGCCCGGACGCCGGCGAGGGGGAGTCCGCACAACTGCGCGCCGCCCAGCTCGCCCGGCTCGGCCCCCGCCCCGGCGACCTCGTCTGGGACATCGGCACCGGCCACGGCGCCCTCGCCGTCGACGCCGCCGCCTTCGGCGCCGCCGTCATCGCCGTCGACGCCGACCCGCGCGCCTGCGCACGCGCAACAGCCGCGGCCCGCAGCCGGGGTGTGCAGATCCAGGTCGTCACGGGACGCGCTCCACACGTACTCGAGAACCTGCCCGAACCCGATGTCGTACGGGTCGGGGGCGGCGGCGCCGCGGTCGTCGCGGCCGTCGCCGACCGGCGCCCCGAACGGATCGTCAGCCACGCCTCCACGCGCGACGAGGCGGAGGCCATCGGACGGGCCCTCACCGAACACGGGTACGCCGTGGAGTGCGCCCTCCTCCAGTCCGTGGGCCTCGACACCGGGACCTGGGCCGAACAGGAGCGTTCCGTCGTGTTCCTGCTGGCAGCCGAACGCCCCGTGAACCGCTGAGACGGAGCCCGGGGTAGGCTGGCCGATCGTCGTACCGCCAGGCAGGGGCACGACGTGGCGCAGTCCACAGCGGACCGTGCCGGTTTCCGGCCGACACGGTGGCCGACGAGCGCGACAATGCTCAGGAGTTGTCGTGCGGGCGTACGCGAGCCGTCGCGCCCCGCGGCGACCCCGCTCGTCGGGCCACCAGGGCGCCGGACGATCGAAGAGGCGAAGAGGCAACACCGATGGGCGAGGGGTAAGCATGACTGACACCGGCCAGGTCCCGGGCGAGGGTCACCCGGACAACGCGGGCATGGTGGATCAGCAGGGCGTTCCCGCTCCGGTCCCGCCGATGCCCCCCATGCCGCCGATGCCCCCGGCCGGCTACGCCTTCCAGGACCTCGTCGACGACCCCGCCGAGGACGAGGAACTGCTGCTGATGCCCAGCGGCCACGGGCAGGGCTCCTGGAGCGACCCGCAGGTGGTCCCCCAGGCCCCCTCCTTCCCCGGCGAGTTCCCCGCCGAACAGGGGTACACCGAATACCCCCAGCCCCAGGCCGTCGGCTACCCCGAGCAGGGGCACCTCGGCTTCCCGGAGCCGGGCTACCCGATGCCCGGCCAGCCCGTACCCGGCCAGCCGCTCCCGGGCCAGCCGCACCAGGACCAGTCCCTCGCGGGGCAGCCGCTCGCCGGCCAGCCCCTCGGCGCCGGCTTCCCGGAGCCGGGCTACCCCGAACCCTTCGCCGACCCGGCCGCATACAGCGCGGGCGCCCACGAGACCGGCGGCCGTGACTCCGGCTCCCTGGACCTCGGCGGCCTCGTGGTCCCGCAGGCGGCCCCCGCCGCCGGGCAGATGCCGCCCGCCGCCCCCGTGATGCCGTCCCGCCGGCCCCTGCACATGGGCCCGCCCGTACCGGAGGCCACCGGGGGAGTCGTACGGTCCCTCGCGGACCGGGGCCCCGCCGCCGCGCCCGTCGCGCCGCCCGTGCCGGTCGCGCCCGCCGTCGCCGTGATGCCCGAAGGACCCGCCGTGGCCGTCGCCCCCGCCCCGGCACCCGTCGCGGAGGCGGCCCCCGAGCCCGGCCCCGACGCGGCGGCCGCCGTGGCCCCGGCCGACGGCCCGCCCGCGGCTGCCGCCGCTCCCGGGACGCCGGCCGAGCCGGCGCCGGCGCAGGGCGCGGAGCCGGGCCTGCCCGGTGCCCCCGCGCCGGGCCCCGAGTACCTGGACGCCCCGGCCGCCCCCGTCGCCCCGCAGCTGGGCGAGATCCCGCCGCAGGCCGGAGCTCCGTGGACGGCAGACCCGGCGGCCGCGGTCGCCGGCGCGGGCGGCGAGCAGGGCGTGCCGGCTCAGACGGCGACCGAGGGCCAGGTCCCGGCCGAGGGCCAGGGCGTGGTCGGCGGTCAGGCTGTGGCTGAGAGCCAGGGTGTGGCCGGTGGTCAGGTCGTGGCTGAGGGCCAGGGTGTGGCCGGTGGTCAGGTCGTGGCCGAGGGCCAGGCCCTGGTCGAAAGTCAGCCCGTGGGTGAAGGACCGGTCGTGGTCGACGGTCAGGCCGTCGCGGGCCAGTCCGTCGCCCAGGTTCCGGGCGCCGTCGCCCAGCCGGTGGGCGAGGGCCAGCCGGTGGCCGAGGCGCAGCAGGCCGTGGTCGAAGGCGGGCCCGCCGCCGAGGGTCAGCCGGTGGCCGAGGGTCAGGCCGTGGCCGAGGGCGCCGAGGCGCAGCAGGCCGTCGCGGTCCCGCAGGTCGTCCCCGTCGCGGAGGGGGCCGAGGTCCCGGACGCCGCCGTCGCCCCGGAGGCCGGTGCGGCTGTGGAGGCCGCTGCCGCCCCGGAGGCCGCCGTGGCTCCCGAGGGTGCTGCCGCTGCGGAGGGTGTCGTGGCCCAGGAGGGCACGGTGGCGGCCGAGGCGGTCGCGCCCGAGGCCGTCCCCGCCCCGGAAGCCGCTCCCGCCGCCGAGGGTGCCCCCGCGCCGGTGGCCGAGGCCGCCGCCGTAGCCGTAGCCGTCGAGGGCGCGCCCGCCACCCCCGAGGCCCCCGCCGCCGGGGAGACCCCGGCCGAGCCCGTCACCGAGGCCCCCGCCGAACCGGTGGCCCAGGCCGCCGAAGCCCCCGCCGAGACCCCGGCCGAGGTACCGGCCCCGCAGGCCCCCGAGTCCGCCGAGCCGCAGCCCCTCGCCGCCGAAGCCCAGCCCGCCGAAGCCCAGACCGCCACCGGCGAGCCCGCCCCGGCCGAGGGCGAAGCCGCCGCCGAGGCGCCCGCCGAGCCCCGGCCCTCCGTCGGTGAGCCGGCCCCCGGCTACGCCGACGCCGAGCGCGAGGCCGTCCTGCGCGTCATGCGCGAACGCCGCGACATCCGCAACGGCTTCCGCACCGACCCGATCCCGCACGAGGTGCTGCTGCGCGTCCTGGAGGCCGCCCACCACGCCCCGAGCGTCGGCCACTCCCAGCCCTGGGACTTCGTCGTCATCCGCTCGGCGGAGACCCGCCGCACGATGCACGAGCTCGCCCAGCGCCAGCGCGAGGCCTACGCCAAGTCGCTGCCCAAGGGCCGGGCCAAGCAGTTCAAGGAACTGAAGATCGAGGCCATCCTCGACACCCCGGTGAACATCGTCGTCACCGCCGACCCGACCCGTGGCGGCCGCCACACCCTCGGCCGGCACACCCAGCCGCAGATGGCCCCGTACTCCTCCGCCCTCGCCGTCGAGAACCTCTGGCTCGCCGCGCGCGCCGAAGGCCTCGGCGTGGGCTGGGTCAGCTTCTTCGACGAGCGCGAGATGGTCCGCGCCCTCGGCCTCCCCGAGCACCTGGAGGTCGTCGCCTACCTGTGCGTCGGGTACGTCGACGAGTTCCCGGAGGAGCCGGAGCTGATGCAGGCGGGCTGGGCCCAGCGCCGCCCGCTGTCCTGGGTCGTCCACGAGGAGACGTACGGGCGCCGCGCGCTGCCCGGCGAGGCCCCGCACGACCTGCTCTCCGACACCGTCGCCAGCATCCGCCCGCTCGACGCGAAGGCGCTCGGCGAGGCCTGGGAGCGGCAGAAGCGGATGACGAAGCCGGCGGGCGCGCTCGGCATGCTGGAGATCATCTCCGCGCAGCTGGCGGGCCTGTCCCGGGTCTGCCCGCCGCCGATCCCGGAGCCGGCCGCCGTCGCGATCTTCGCGGGCGACCACGGCGTCCACGCCCAGGGCGTCACCCCCTGGCCCCAGGAGGTCACCACGCAGATGGTGGCCAACTTCCTGGGCGGCGGCGCCGTCTGCAACGCCTTCGCCAACCAGGTCGGCGCCGAGGTGTGCGTCGTCGACGTCGGCGTGAAGGGCGACCTGCCCGCCACCCCGGGCCTGCTGCCCCGCAAGGTCCGCCCGGGCACGGACGACCTGTCCGTCGGCCCCGCGATGAGCCGCGAGGACGCGATCGCGGCCATCGAGGTCGGCATCGAGACCGCGCGCGACCTCGTCGCGGCGGGCAACAAGGCCCTCCTGACGGGCGAGATGGGCATCGCGAACACGACCGTGTCCGCCGCGCTGATCTCCGTCTTCACGGGCGTCGACCCGGCGGAGGTCACCGGCCGGGGCACCGGCATCAACGACGAGACCCACGCCCGCAAGGTCGACGTGGTCCGCCGCGCCCTGGAGCTCCACCAGCCCGACCTGAACGACCCGATCGGCGTCCTGGCCGCCATCGGCGGCCTGGAGCACGCCGCGATCGTCGGCCTGATCCTCGGCGGCGCCTCGCTGCGCACGCCGGTCATCCTGGACGGCGTGAGCGCGGGCGCGGCCGCCCTGGTGGTCCGCGCCATCGCCCCCGAAGCCCTGTCGGCCTGCATCGCGGGCCACCGCAGCGCGGAACCGGGCCACGTGGCCGCCCTGAACAAGCTGGGCCTGCGCCCCCTGGTCGACCTGGACCTCCGCCTCGGCGAAGGCACGGGCGCCCTCCTGGCCCTCCCTCTGGTCCAGAGCGCGGCCCGCGCGATGCACGAGGTGGCGACGTTCGACTCGGCGGGCGTGACGGAGAAGTAACCGCGACGCGGATCGGGGCCGGACACCACGGGGTGTCCGGCCCCGCCGCGTCCGGGGGCGGACAGCACAGTCGGCCGGGACCCACGATGACCGGGTCACGGCGAGACGGTCTCAGAGACGGCCGGGGGCTTCCCGCCAGTCCCATCGTCCTTCCGCGTCGAGACGACCTGTCAAGGGCGCTCCTTCGTCGCGTCGCTCCGCGATGGCCTCCGGCCACCCTTGACAGCCCGCCTCGCCGCGAAATGCCGAAGACTGCCGGGAACCCCCCGAAGGAACGGGACGGTCCAGAGTCGGAGGACCAGCGGGATCAGCGAAGAGCCGGGCAGGCCGGGCCACGGCAGACCAAACATCCGCCCCCCATCACCGTCAATCGGTGCCAGCCCACGCACCAGATCGCTACGCGCTCCTGTCGTCTCGGCGTCCGCCGCCCGTCTGGGGCCGGTACCCGCACGAAATGACGATCAGGACCCCATTCGGAGCGGATCGGCGCCTCAGATCGCTACGCGCTTCTCTTTTCTCGGCGGCTTGCCGCCGTCGTGGGCCGGGATGCTCTGCGGGTTGGCCTGTGGTGCCGGTACCAGCCCCAGACGACCGCCGGACGCCGAGATGAGAGGAGCGCGTAGCGATCTGATGCGCCCAGCGGCCCCAAATGCCCATCTCATCGGCCGTTCGTGCGGGTAGCGGCCCCAGACGGCCGCCGGACGCTGAGAAATGGGCAGCGCGTAGCGATCTGGTGCGTGGGGTGGCGCCGAATGCACCTCACTGGGGCCGGATGCCCGGCTTGCCGGCCCCCCAACCTCCCCGGCTGGTCGCTGATCCCGCCGCATGCCCGCCTTGCATCCGTCCCGTTCCTTTGGGGGGTTCCCGGCAGTCTTCGGCTTTTCGTGGCGGGACGGTCTGTCAAGGGTCGCCGCAGGCGATCGCGAAGCGACGCGACGAAGGAGCGCCCTTGACAGGCCGGCCCGACGCGGAAGGACGATGAGACTGACGGGAAACCCCCAATCCTTCCCTGAGACCGCCCAGGTCAGACCCCGCCCACCCCCCGCCCCCTCAGGGCACCGCCGTCGCCGGTTCCCACAGTCTGTGGAAGGTCCAGCGGCTCGCCGCCACCGCGTGGCGCTGGTCCGCGTGGAGGACGCCCAGGGCGTAGGCCGTCGCCGGGGCGATGCGGGGGGTGCGGGCGGCCGTCGCCGAGGCGGTGGCCGCCTCCGAGGCGTCCCGGTGCTGGTTCAGGGCCCCGCTCGCCGCCGCCAGGCGCGGCGTGTCCTCCCCCAGGGCCTCCCGCGCGTAGCGGTGTACGCGCAGCAGACGGCGTACCTCGTGCCAGGCGGCGTCCGCGTGGGCCGAGTACGGGGCGGTGGCGTCCGTGGCGGGGAGGGAGCCGACCGCCGCCTCCAGGCGGGTGCGGGCCACCTCCGCCAGCGGGGTCAGGACGTCGTCCACGTGGCCGGCGGCCGCCACCGGGTCCAGCGGGACCTCCGACGCGAGCACCGCCACCGCGTCCGCCACGGCGTGGAACCGTGACGAGCCGAGCGCCTGGAGGGTCGCCGAGTGCGCCCGGGTCCGGGCGAGGGTGAGCTGGCGTTCCAGCAGGGCGCCCGCGCGCGCCGAGCCGACCGTCAGCGCGCCCGCCGCGCTGCCGCGCGGGGCCGGGGTCTCCGGGGAGGCCGAGAGCCGTTGCAGGGCGTCCATCAGGCGTGACAGCCGGGCCGCGTACGCGTGCTCGTCCGCCAGGGTGGAGGAGAGCCAGACGAGCTCGGTGCGCAGCGGATCCGCCCAGCTCGACTGGGTGACGACCCGGAACGTGCTCAGGGACGAGGCGATGCGGCGCGCGGCCCCCCGCAGGCCGTGCGCCGCCTCCGCCTCGTCCCCGGCGTCGGGGCCGCCCCCCGCGCCCGCCGCGCCCGCGTCATGCAGGCGCAGCGCGCGCAGGAAAGCGGTGGCCTGGGAGCGCAGGTAGACGCCGAGCACGTCACCTGCGGTCGGGTCATGGTTTTGCTGAGCCACGCCGGCGCCTCCGGGCGTCTATGAGCATCTCCTGTACGTGCCGCAGCGGCTGGCCTTCGGCGTCGGTGCTGTGCCGGGTCCATTCGCCGTCCGGGCCCAGGTGCCAGGAGGAGGTGGCGTCGGACATGCCGGTCTCCAGCATCCGGTCCAGTGCCGCGCGGTGACCGGGGTCGGTGACCCGGACCAGTGCCTCGATGCGGCGGTCGAGGTTGCGGTGCATCATGTCGGCGCTGCCGATCCACACCTCGGGTTCGCCGCCGTTGCCGAAGGCGAAGACCCGGGAGTGTTCCAGGAAGCGGCCGAGGATCGAGCGGACCCGGATGTTGTCCGACAGCCCGGGGACCCCCGGGCGTACGGCGCAGATGCCGCGTACCCAGATGTCGATGGGGACCCCCACCCGGGAGGCCCGGTAGAGGGCGTCGATCAGGGCCTCGTCGACGATCGAGTTCATCTTCAGCCGGACGGACGCCGGGCGGCCGGACCGGTGGTGGTCGGCTTCCTTGTCGATGCGCGCGATCAGTCCGTCGCGCAGGGACTTGGGCGCGGTCAGCAGCCGGCGGTAGGTCTCGCGCCGGGAGTAGCCGGAGAGCCGGTTGAAGAGGTCGGAGAGGTCCGCGCCGACCTGCGGGTCTGCGGTGAGCAGGCCGAGGTCCTCGTACAGGCGGGCGGTCTTGGGGTGGTAGTTGCCCGTGCCGACGTGGCTGTAGCGGCGCAGGGTCTCGCCCTCCTGGCGGACGACGAGGGAGAGCTTGCAGTGGGTCTTGAGGCCGACGAGGCCGTAGACCACGTGGCAGCCGGACTCCTCCAGCTTGCGCGCCCACTTGATGTTGGCCTGCTCGTCGAAGCGGGCCTTGATCTCGACGAGGACGAGGACCTGCTTGCCGGATTCGGCGGCGTCGATGAGGGCGTCGACGATCGGCGAGTCGCCGGAGGTGCGGTACAGCGTCTGCTTGATCGCGAGGACGTCCGGGTCAGCGGCGGCCTGTTCCAGGAAGGCCTGTACGGAGGTGGAGAAGCTGTCGTACGGGTGGTGGAGCAGGACGTCGCGTTCGCGCAGCGCGGCGAAGATGTCGGGCGCGGAGGCGGACTCGACCTCGGCGAGGTCGCGGTGGGTGCCGGCGACGAACTTGGGGTACTTGAGCTCGGGCCGGTCGAGGGAGGAGATCCCGAAGAGGGCCGTGAGGTCGAGGGGGCCGGGCAGCGGGTACACCTCGGCGGCGGAGACCTTCAGCTCCTGGACGAGGAGGTCCAGGACGCCGGGGTCGATGGACTCCTCGACCTCCAGGCGCACGGGCGGGCCGAAGCGGCGCCGCATGAGCTCCTTCTCCAGGGCCTGGAGGAGGTTCTCGGCGTCGTCCTCCTCGACCTCCAGGTCCTCGTTGCGGGTCACGCGGAACATGTGGTGCGCGAGCACCTCCATGCCGGGGAACAGCTCCTCCAGGTGCGCGGCGATGACGTCCTCCAGCGGGACGTAGCGCTGCGGGGAGGCCTCCAGGAACCGGCTGAGCAGCGGCGGCACCTTGACGCGGGCGAAGTGGCGGTGGCCGCTGACGGGGTTGCGCACGACGACGGCCAGGTTCAGGGAGAGGCCGGAGATGTACGGGAAGGGGTGCGCGGGGTCCACGGCCAGCGGGGTCAGCACCGGGAAGATCTGGTTGCGGAACAGGGTGAAGAGGCGCGCCTGCTCCTTCTCCGTGAGGTCGGGCCACCGGATGAGGTGGATGCCCTCCTCGGCGAGCTGGGGGGCGATGTCCTGCTGGTAGCAGGCGGCGTGCCGGGCCATGAGTTCGCGGGAGCGGGTCCAGATGAGGTCGAGGACCTCGCGGGGCTGGAGGCCGGAGGCGGAGCGGGTGGCGACGCCGGTCGCGATGCGGCGCTTGAGGCCGGCGACGCGGACCATGAAGAACTCGTCGAGGTTGCTGGCGAAGATCGCCAGGAAGTTCGCCCGCTCCAGGAGCGGGGTGGTGGGGTCCTCGGCCAGCTCGAGGACGCGCTCGTTGAAGGCCAGCCAGCTGCGTTCTCGGTCGAGGAAACGGTCGGCGGGGAGTTCGCCGCTGTCGTCCTTGTCCTCGTAGGCGTCGAGGTCGGCGTCGAGATCGGGGTCGAGGGGGCGGTGGACGGCTATGGAGCCGAGGCGCGACTTCGCCGGTGCCTTTTCCTCTGCCTTGGTCCGCGGTGCGGAGGCGGAGGAGACCGCGGCGGAGGTGTGAGACGGGTGCTGTGCGGGGACCTCGGTGGGGCCTGCGCTGGGCTGGTGGCTCATGACTCCATTCTTCCGCGCACGGGGGAGGACAGGCGCGTCGGAAGTGTCCGCGGTCAGGCGGAGTCGGGGCTGCATGCTGGGAGGCTCGCAAGCGCGTCTGAATGCCCGGTTAATGGCGTATGGCTTCCAGACTCCACGTACGGACAGGATTCCCCCGCACCCCGCCCCCGTACGCCCGTGTGGGTGGCGGCCGTCTGGCGGTGGTGCCAGACCAGTGTGTAGCGCCAGAACAGGCGCCGGCGCAGCCGCGCGCCGGGCAGCGCCCGACGGGCCTCGCGGACGATCTCGGCGAAGGTCATCTCCGCGGGGCGGGTGGGGGCGGTCATCGCCGCAGGTCGCGGCGCGTGGCGGCCCTTGTTCTTGATCCAGGCCATGGCGACGTTGGCCGGGATGGCGGCGGTGTCGATCAGGCGGTCGGTCCACGACCGACGGCGGTAGAGCCCGACGACGACCAGACGGCCGCCGGGCGCGAGGTGCCTCCGGAAGCGGGCGAGGGCGTCGCCGAACGGCATGTGGTGGACGGTGGCGACACAGGTGACGACGTCGTAGCGGCCGGGCGGCAGCTCCTTCCGCGCGTCGCCGACGGTGAAGGTCACCGGGGCCGCCGGGGCGGTGAGCTCCCGCGCCCGTTCGACCATGCCGGGATCCACGTCGACACCGCGCACCGCTCCGGCCCGCGAGGCCAGGAGCCGGGCGAGCTCCCCGCTGCCCGATCCGACGTCCAGGGCGCGCCCGAACCGCGTGGGCAGCTGACGCAGGATCCACGGGTGGTAGTGGGCGTTGTGGTCCCAGGGCCGATCGGCGTGGAACCGTTCAAGCGCTCGAATGACGGGGTTCATACCCCGAGTTGATCAGTGCGGGACCGTCTCAGTCGAGCTCGGCGAGCGCGTCCACCAGGGCCCGGCCCTCACCCGCCCCTCGCCGCAGCAGCAGCGCGCCCACCCTGTGCAGCTCGGCCCAGCCATGCGGCCTGCCGATCTCCGAGGCGTCGTGGACCACGCCGAGCGCCGTGGTCAGAGCGGCCTCGGCCTCCCCGGCCCCCGTGTACGCACGGGCCAGGCAGGCCCCGTACCAGGCCCGGTCCCGCCGGAACGCCGGCCCGAACCCGGCCAGCCCGGCCGTCAGGTTCCCGACGGCCCCCTCCCAGTCCCCCAGGTGCAGGTCGGCCATGCCACGCTGTGCCGCGAACCACGACTCCCCGTAGAAGTACAGCCAAGGCGGCGCGTCCACCGCGTCCGAGATGATCCGCTGCGCCTCGTCCAGCCGCGCGTACGCCTCCCCGCGCTCCCCCTCCAGCGCGTATCCCCGTCCGGCCATCTGCACGGCCATGGCCCGCGTGGCCGCGCTCGCCCCCACGGTTGCCGCGGCGGCCTCCCCGAGCCGCACACATCGCCGCCCCTCACCCCCTGACCACGCCAGATGCGCCTTCATGCTCATGGTGGTGGCGGCCATGTCCCCGTACCCGGCCTCCAGCGCCCAGTCATACGACCGGTCGAACCACCCCAGCGCCACAGCCGCGTTGTCCTGGTCCTGCGCCATCCACGCCAAGAACTGCGCATACTCGGCGAGCAGCTTCACCACCCGGTCCGCGAGCGCCCCCCGGGCCTGCCCGTGAAGCCCCGCCACTGCCCTGAACTGTGCGGTGACCAGCGGTGCGACGGCACGCGACCCGAGGGTGTCCTCGGCCCGGCGGTGCGCGGCCAACAGCGCGTCCATCGCGTCCACGGAAGCGACGTCCAGCCGCAGCCCACCCCTCCGCACGCCCGCCAACCGCTCCCCGCCGGCCTCCGACACCACGCCCGGCAGCACGAGCGAGGGCAGCGGCACCCCTTCCGGCCGGACGCCGACCAGCTCCAGGGGCACGCCGAGCCCGTCGATGATCCGCTGCCGTACCTCGGCCGAGGTCACGGCCCGCCGCCGGTTCTCGATCGCCGACACATCAGGCTGCGCCAGTCCGACCAGCGCCCCGACCCGGCTCTGAGCGACGACCGCCGACATCCGCGACTCCTCCGGCCGCGAGTTCACGAGGGCCGTCGCCAACGTCCAGCCCGCCTATGACCAGCCCCAGACGGCCGGGAGACGCCGGGATCTGGGCAGCGCGTAGCGATCTGCCGCGCGCACCTGCCTCGGATGTCTGCCTGAACGGCATGTCGTGCGGGTAGCGGCCCCAGACGGCAGCCGGACGCCGAGACGGGAGAAGCGCGTAGCGATCTGTTGCGTGGGTCGGCGCCGCTTGCCGTCTGTGGCGGCCCGGATGCCCAGCGGGCCGCCCCCGACCGCCCGGCTCATCGCTGAGGGAGCCGCATGCCCGACCATGCACCGGCCCGTCCTTTTGGGGGTTTCCCGGCAGTCCTTGTCTTTCCGGGGCGGGTCGGTCTGTCAAGGGTGGCCGAAGGCCATCGCGGAGCGACGCGACCGGAGGGAGCGCCCTTGACAGGGCGGCCCGGCCCGGAAGGACAGTGGGACTGACGGGAAAGCCCCAAGGCATCTCTGAGACCGCCCGGCCGGAACCCCGACATCGCGACGTCCCGGCCGGCTGATCAGTACCGCTTGGCGGGCGACCGCCCCCCACCCACCGCCCCGCAGACAGGGAGGAGGGTGGGCAGCCACCGACCCGCCCCCGGCCCCTCGAGGGGGAGATGGCGGGCCCGCACCGCGAGACCCCAGAGCCCGGCGGAAGAAGACGCGAGACCCCAGAGCCCGGCGGAAGAAGAGCAAGCCAGAGCGGAGGGGGATGCAAAGCGGAGCGAGCCCCCTCAGCTCTCCGTGCGGTACATCAGGTCCACCTCGTGCGTCTCGAACCCCAGCCCCTCGTACACCGCCAGGGCGGCCGGGTTGTCGGCGTCGACGTACAGCATGGCCGTCGGGAGGCCCGTGCCCGCCAGGTGGTGGAGGCCGATGGCCGTCAGGGCCTTGCCGAGGCCGCCGCCCTGGGCGCCCGGGCGGACTCCGACGACGTAGACCTCGCCGAGCTGCTCCTCGGCGTGGACCTTCGTCCAGTGGAAGCCGACCAGCTCCCCCTCCCGTTCGGCGAGGAAGAACCCCTTGGGGTCGAACCACGGCTGCGCGATGCGGTCGTCGAGGTCGCGCTGCGTCAGGGAGCCCTGCTCCGGGTGGTGGGCGAAGGCGGCGGCGTTGGCGGCGAGCCAGGCCGCGTCGTCCTGCCCGGGGACGAAGGTGCGGACGGTCACCCCGGCCGGCAGTACGGGATCGGGCAGCGGGGCGGAATCGGTCCCCAGGGGGCGGCGCAGCTGGCGGAGTTCGCGGAAGAGGGTCAGGCCGAGGACCTGCGCGAGGTGGCGGGCGGCGGACTTGCCGCCGTGGGCCCACACCCGGATCCGCTTGCCGGAGGCGGCCAGCAGGGCGGTGCCCAGGGCGCGCCCGTGGCCGCGGCCGCGCAGCGCGGGGTGGACGACGAGCTCGGCGGCGGGGGCCTCCACCGGGTCGGTGTCCTCCAGTTGCCCGTACGCGACGAGCCGGCCGTCGTCGGTGACCAGGAAGTGGCGGATGCCTTCGCGGGGGCCGCCGCGCAGCTGGAGGCGGCCCTGTTCGGAGACGGCGGTGGTGCCGTCGGTGCGGGCCGCCTCGTGGATCAGCCCGAGGACCGCTTCGGCCTGCTCCTC
Organism: Streptomyces sp. NPDC000075; assembly: GCF_040301925.1. Lineage (NCBI taxonomy): Bacteria > Bacillati > Actinomycetota > Actinomycetes > Kitasatosporales > Streptomycetaceae > Streptomyces > Streptomyces sp. NPDC000075. The sequence continues at coordinate 119,437 of NZ_JBEPFL010000019.1, read as the reverse complement.
CGTCAGTTCGTCGAGGATCTCGATGTGGCGTCCCGGCTCGACGGCCGTCGCTGCGTCTGCGTCAGTCATGGTCCGAGCCTACGACCGCGACCGCCCGACCCGCCCGACCGCTGCGCGTAACCAGCTCGCAACCCGTACCCCCCTGTTGGTGCTACGCGCGTTGACCTTAGGCTGCGGGCACCTCCCAGTTGTCTCGCTGTCCAAAAAGGGGAACAGATGTCAGCGAAGCCACAACGGCACCGCACGGCGCGCCGGTTGACCTTCGGCGCCCTCGCCCTCACCGCGGGCGCCGGCGCTCTGGTCGCCGCCGCGCTGCCCGCCGGTGCCGCGAGTGGCGGCGTTCCGGTCGCCAAGGGCCGGACCGTCGACGTACAGATGCTGTCGTTCAACGACTTCCACGGCACGCTGGAGCCCCCGCAGGGCTCCTCGGGCACGGTCGCCGAACTGCAGGCTGACGGCACCACCAAGTCCATACCCGCAGGCGGCGTCGAGTACCTGGCGTCGGGTCTGCGCGAGGCCCGCAAGGGCCACGAGTACTCCGTCACGGCCGCGGCCGGCGACATGATCGGCGGCAGCCCGATGCTGTCCGGTCTCTTCCACGACGAGCCGACCGTCGAGGCGCTGAACAAGCTGAACCTCGACGTGACGAGCGTGGGCAACCACGAGTTCGACGAGGGCAAGAACGAGCTGCGCCGGATGGCGTACGGCGGCTGTCACCCGGTTGAAGGCTGCTTCGAGTACGGCAAGACGTACTCGGGAGCGGACTTCAAGTACCTCGCCGCGAACGTGACGGACGAGAAGACGAAGCGTCCGCTGATGTCGCCCACCTTCGTCTGGAAGAAGGGGGACGTGAAGATCGGCTTCATCGGCGTCACCCTGGAGGGCACGCCGGACGTCGTCACCGCCGACGGCGTGAAGGGCCTCAAGTTCGGCGACGAGGTCGAGACGATCAACAAGTACGCCGCCGAGCTGGACAAGCAGGGCGTGAAGTCGATCGTGGCGCTGATCCACGAGGGCGGTCTGCCGGCGAGCGGCGCGTACAACTACGACTGCAACGTGCCGGGTGCCGGCGCGGGCATCTCGGGTGCCATCGTCGACATCGCGAAGAACGTGAGCCCGAAGGTCGACGCGCTGGTGACGGGCCACACCCACCAGGCGTACTCGTGCAACATCCCGGACCCGGCGGGCAACCCGCGTACGGTCACCTCGGCGGCCTCGTACGGCCGGCTGTTCACGGACACCACGCTGACGTACGACAAGGCGACGAAGGACATCGTCCGCACGCCGGTGCAGTCGCCGAAGCCGGTGAACAAGGTCGTCACCCGGAGCCTGCCGAAGGCCCCGGACATGACCGAGCTGATCGACCGCTGGAAGAAGCTGGCGGCCCCGGTCGCCAACCGTCCGATGGGCTACATCTCCGCGGACATCGCGGGCCGCGGCTCGGAGGCTCCGGAGAAGCCGCTCGGTGACCTGATCGCCGACGCGCAGCTGGACGCGACCTCCGCGGCCGACAAGGGCGGGGCGCAGCTGGCCGTCATGAACCCGGGCGGCATCCGTGCCGACCTGGCGTACAAGGCGGCCGGTGACGAGGGCGACGGTGTCGTCACGTACGGCGAGTCGTACACGGTGCAGCCGTTCAACAACCTGCTGAACGTGGTGGACCTGACCGGCGCGCAGCTGATCACGGCGCTCCAGCAGCAGGTCAGCGGCCCGGTCAACGGCCCGAACCCGAAGATCCTCCAGGTTTCCAAGGGCTTCACCTACACGCTGGACATGACGAAGCCGGGCGCGGACCGGATCGTCGTGGACTCGGTGAAGCTGAACGGCGCGGCCATCGACCCGGCCAAGACCTACCGGGTGGTGATGAACGAGTTCCTCGCGGGCGGCGGTGACGGCTTCACGGTCCTGAGGGACCACAAGAACAAGCTGGTCGGCGTGCCGGACCTGGAGGCGTTCAACAACCTCCTGGCGAAGTCGACGGCGGCGGCTCCGATCGCCCCGCCGGCGGCGAACCGGATCACGGTCGTCAAGTAACACCTGTACGAAAGCGTGGGGCGGCGGGCCGGAAGGCCCGCCGCCCCTTTCGCTTCGCCCGGTACCGCTCAGACCCGGGCCAGGTACTCCGCGACGGCGGCGTGGAAGCCCTCCGGGTCGGTGAACGGGACGAAGTGGTCGCCGTCGAGGGGGGTGTACGAGGTGCCGGGGCGGCGGGTGACCATCGCGGTGGCCGTGGCCTGGGGGAGCGCCTGGCTCCCGGTGGCGTGGATCAGCAGGGCGGGGCAGGTGCTCGCGAGCCAGGTGTTCCAGTGGTCGCCGTGGCAGGCGTGGATGGAGTCGAGCATGTCCTGGCCGTGGAAGGCGAGCCGCCAGCCGTCCCCGCCGGGGAGGGGGCGGACGCCGTCGGTGACGAAGGGCAGGGCGGCGGGGTCGACGGCGGCGAGGAGTTCTTCGCGGGTGGGGGCGGTGTAGGGGAGCGCGCCGAGGAAGTCGAACCAGTGCGGGCCGTCCGGGATGCCGATCTCGATGGTGGCGTCGACGCCGATGAGGACGCCGATCCGGTCGGGGTGGGCGGCGGCCAGGTGGTAGGCGTTGAGGCCGCCGAGGGAGTAGCCGAGGAGGGCGATGGGTTCGGTGAGCCCGAGGTGGTCGAGGAGGGCGACGGCGTCGGCGACGTAGCCCTCGCGGCGGTAGTCCGGGGCCCGGCCGGAGTCGCCGTGGCCGCGCTGGTCGGGGGCGATGACCCGCCACTGCTCGCCGAGGGCGGCGGCGAGGCCGGTGAAGGCGGCGGCTTCGGACATGCCGCCGTGGAGGGCGAGCAGGGGGCGGCCGGTGCCGCCGAAGTCCAGGTACGACAGCGTGCGTCCGTCGATGTCCAGCGTGTGGCGCATGGTTCGGCTCTCCCCGTTCGGTGCTGCTGGGCGTGTCCTCGGTGTGGGGTGACGGCTTCACCCTGACAGGATTTGGGCGGGCGCGCAATACGTACGTGTAGGGCAACCGCCCAAAACCGTGCCCCGGCTACGATCCCGGCATGGGAAATCGCGAGGACCTGCTGGCCGGAGCGCGCCGCTGCCTGGAGGAGAAGGGCTACCTGCGCACGACCGTGCGCGACATCGCCTCGGCGGCGCGGGTGAGCATGGCCGCGATCGGCTACCACTTCGGCTCCCGCGAGGTGCTGCTCAACCAGGCGCTGTTCGCCGCCATGGAGGAGTGGGCCGCCGGCGCCGGCCGGCTCGCGGGGCAGGGCGACACCCCCGAGGAGCGCTACGCCGACACCTGGGACCGCAAGATCCGCGACTTCGGCGAGATGAGCTGGCTCTGGATCGCCTCCGTCGAGGCCTTCGTGCACGCCCAGTCCTCGCCCGAGCTGCTCGCGATCCTCGCCGAGGGCCAGCGCCGCAACCGGCGCATGGTGGCCGCCGCGCTGCGCGGGGTCCCCGAGGACGCGGTCACCGAGGAGGACGTCCGCTCCCTCGGCTCCCTGCACATCGCCCTGCTGAGCGGGGTCATGGTCCAGGTCCTCACCGACCCCGCGCAGGCGCCGACGGGGGCGGAACTCGCCCAAGGGCTGCGCGCCATGGTCGAGTTGCTCGGCGAACCCGCCCGTACCGACGGGTAGTAACCGCAGGCTCCGCACGCCATAATCCGGTCCGGCCACGGTGGCCGGACGACGGACGCCGTCGACGCACGACGGACAACGGACGACGGACGCCGTCGACGCACGACGGACTGCGGACAAAGGGGCGGGCATGGCAGTGGACCGACGGACCTTCCTGACCGGCGCACTGGCGGCGGGCGCGGGCGCCGCCGCACTCGGACTGGGCGCGGCCGCCCCGGCCGCCGCGCGGGGCCTCACCGCGAGAGGTGCCGCCGGCAGAACCCTCGGCACCCAGGACTGGATGGCGGGCCTCGGCGACTCGACCCCCCTCCAGCGCATGACCATCCCCGGCACCCACGACTCGGGCGCCCGCCAGGGCGGCCTCTACGTCGCCTGCCAGAACACCTCGATCGCCGAGCAGCTCGACTCCGGCATCCGCTTCCTCGACGTCCGCTGCCGGGTGACGGGCGGCTCGTTCGCCATCCACCACGCCGCGTTCTTCCAGAACCTGATGTTCGGGGACGTCCTCGTCGCCTGCGCCGCCTTCCTCGCCGCGCACCCCTCGGAGACCGTCCTGATGCGCGTGAAGCAGGAGTACTCCACCGAGAGCGACGCCACCTTCCGCGCCGTCTTCGACGACTACCTCGACCACCGCGGCTGGCGCCCGCTCTTCCGCATCGCCGACACCCTGCCCGCCCTGGGCCAGGCCCGCGGCAAGGTCGTCCTCCTCGCCGACAATGCCGGACTGCCGGGCCTGCGCTACGGCGACGGCAGCGTCTTCGACATCCAGGACGACTACAACACCGAGCCCTTCGCCAAGCGCGGCCGGATCGAGGACCAGTTCCGCAAGGCCGTCGCCCAGCCCGGCAAGCTCTTCGTGAACTACACCAGCACCGCCGCCTACATGCCCCCGCGCTGGAACTCCGACCGCCTCAACCCGCAGGTCCACGCCTTCGTCGACGGCGCCGAACTGTCCGGCCGGACGGGCCTCGGCATCGTCCCGATGGACTTCCCGAACACCCGCGCCGGCCTGGTCACCTCACTGATCCGGCACAACTGACGCGGCCGGCCCCGGTTCCGTCGTCGGGGGTGGGGTCGGGGCGCCCGGGATGCGGAGGGTGGCCTCCGTGCCGCCTGCGGCGTCGGGCGCCGGGCGCAGTTCGGCCGTGCCGCCCGAGCGGGCGGCCGTGCGGGCCACGATGGACAGGCCCAGCCCGCTGCCGGGCAGGGCGCGTGCGGACTCGGAGCGCCAGAACCGCTCGAAGACGTACGGGAGGTCCTCGGGCGGGATGCCCGGCCCGTGGTCCCGTACGGTCAGCTCGCCCGACCGCAGCGACACCTCGACCGCGCCGCCCGGCGGGCTGAACTTCACCGCGTTGTCCAGCAGGTTGACGACCGCCCGCTCCAGCGCGGCCGCCTCGCCCCGTACGTACCAGGGCTCCAGATCCGCCTCGAACCGCAGCTCGGGGCCGCGCAGCCGGGCCCGGGACAGGGCCGCACCCGCGATCTCGTGCAGGGCCACCACCCCGAGCGGGGCGTGCGGGGCGGTGTCCGGGCGGGACAGCTCCTGGAGGTCCCCGATCAGCGAGGCCAGTTCCGTCATCTGCGCCTTCACCGAGGCCAGCAGCTCGCGGCGGTCCTCGGCCGGGATGGCCCGGCCGGTCTTCTCGCTGCGCGCGAGGAGCTCGATGTTGGTGCGCAGCGAGGTGAGCGGGGTCCTCAGCTCGTGCCCGGCGTCCGCGATCAGCTGGGCCTGGCGCTCCTGGGAGGAGGCCAGGGCCGCGGTCATGGAGTTGAAGGACCGCGACAGGCGGGCGATCTCGTCGTCGCCCTCGTCGGGGATCCGGACGGTGAGGTCCTCGGTCCGGGCGATGTGCTCGACCACCCCCGTGAGCTCGTCCACCGGCCGCAGCCCGGTCCGCGCCACCCACAGCCCGGCCGCCCCCGCCCCGACCACGCCGACGCCGGAGACCAGCAGCAGCACCCAGGCCAGGGTGGAGAGGGGCTGTTCGACGTCGGCGAGGGGCTTGGCGATGGAGACCCCGAAGGAAGCGCCGGTGGTGAGCCGCTTGTTGATCGTGTAGACGCGCATCTTGGTGCCGTCGCCGGTCGTCGCGTCGTGCAGGCTCTTGCCGCTCAGGCCCGCCGCGACGGCCTTGTCGGCGGCGGAGACCGGCAGGTCGCTGCGTCCGCTCACCAGGCAGCGGGCACCGTCCGCGGTGACGATCTGCACGGTCGGGCCGAGCTCCTCGGCGATGTTCGGCGGACCGACGGCCGGGCGGGTCACGCAGCCCTCGCGCAGGGTCCGCACCACCTGTTCGTCGGGCTGCGTGGACAGCAGGGACTGGTTCAGCTGGTCGGTCAGCTGCGCCCGCACCATCACCCAGGACACCCCGGCCACCGCCGCCACCGCGACCGCCACCGCCACCGTCACCAGCAGCGCCAGCCGGGAGCGCAGCGGCAGGGCGCGGAATCTGGCGGCCGGACTCGTCATTCGGGCCCGCCCTCGCCGGCGCGCAGCACGTACCCGACCCCGCGCACGGTGTGCACCAGGCGCGGCTCGCCGCCCGCCTCGGTCTTGCGCCGCAGGTACATCACGTACACGTCGAGGGAGTTGGAGCTGGGCTCGAAGTCGAAGCCCCAGACCGTCTTGAGGATCTGCTCGCGGGTCAGGACCTGGCGCGGGTGCGCGAGGAACATCTCCAGCAGGGTGAACTCCGTACGGGTCAGCTCCACCTGCCGCCCGCCCCGGGTGACCTCACGGGTGGCGAGGTCCATGCGCAGGTCGCCGAAGGTCAGCACGTCCTCGGGCTGCGCCGGGCCGGCGGCGGGGGCGGCGTAGGAACTGCGGCGCAGCAGGGCGCGGACGCGGGCGAAGAGCTCGTCCAGCTCGAAGGGCTTGACGAGGTAGTCGTCGGCGCCCGCGTCGAGGCCGGTGACGCGGTCGCCGACGGTGTCGCGGGCGGTCAGCATCAGGATCGGGGTGACGGCGCCGGCCGCGCGCAGCCGGCGGGCCGCCGTCAGGCCGTCCATACGGGGCATCTGGATGTCGAGGACGATCAGCTCGGGGGCGTACGAGGCCGCCTGGTCGAGGGCGTCGATGCCGTCGACGGCGGTCCGTACGTCGTAGCCCTCGAAGGCGAGGCTGCGGCGCAGGGCCTCGCGCACCGCCGGTTCGTCGTCGACGACGAGGATCCGCTGCGGGTCGCCTTCGGCCGGATTCATGCTGGTCCCCCAGGGGTGGTCGTCGTCGGTGCGCGGGACGGGGCCGTCCGGTCCCAGGGTGTCAGAAGGCGGTGGAGCGGGCGGGTCCGGATTCAGAGCGAGATGCCGAACCCGTTGCCGCCGCCCCCGCCGCTCTGGTCCGAGCCGCCGCCGGAGCCGCTGCCGCCCTTGCGGAGGGAGGCGAGGTCCGCCTTGACGGTGTTGACGGGGATGGCGAAGCCGAGGCCGACGCTGCCGGCGCTGGAGCCGTCGCTGGAGGGGGAGAAGATCGCGGAGGGCATGCCGACGATCTCGCCGTTCATGTTGACGAGGGCGCCGCCGGAGTTGCCGGGGTTGAGGGAGGCGTCGGTCTGGATGGCCTTGTAGGAGGTGGTGTCCGAGCCGGTGCCGCCGTTGAACTGCTGCCCGTCGTACGAGAACGGCCAGCCGCCGCCGCCCTGCCGGCCGCGCTGCTGCTGTCGGTCCTCGGACTTGGGGACGTTCACCTCGCGGTCGAGCGCGGAGACGATGCCGCTGGTGACGGTGCCGGTGAGGCGGTCGGGGGAGCCGATGGCGACGACCTGGTCGCCGACCTTGAGGCCGTCGGAGTTCCCGAGCTTGGCGGGCTTGAGGCCTCCGGCGCCCTGGAGCTTGATCAGGGCGAGGTCCTTGTCGGGGTCGGTGCCGACGGTCTTCGCGGTGTACTTCTTGCCGTCGCTCATCGTCACCTGGATCTCGGTGGCGCCGCTGACGACGTGGTTGTTGGTGACGATCTCCCCGTCGGCGGTGATGACGATGCCGGAGCCGGTGCCCTGGCCGGAGCCGGTGCGGGTGTCGATGCGGACGACGGAGGGGCTGACCTGCTCGGCCACCCCGGAGACGGTGCCGTTGCTGGACTGCGAGACGTTGGTGCCGGTGAAGGCGTTGGTGCCGGTGCCGTTCTGCCCGAGGAACTGCTGGACGGCGGTGGCCGTCCCGCCGCCGACGACGGCGGCCGCGAGGGCCACGGCGGCGAGGAGCGCGACGGGGCGCTTGGCGCGGGGGGCGGGGGCCGGGGCGGCGGCGGGGGCGGCGCCCCACTGGTTCCAGCCGTTGCCGCCGTTGCCGCCGCCGTTGCCGTCGCCGCCGGTGGCTCCGCCGGGGACGGTCTCGCCCTGGATGACCGTCGCCGGGGGCTGGTGCGCTTCGTTCCACCCCGGGGCCGGGGCCGGGGCCGGGGCCGGGGCCGGGGCCGGGGGGTAGGCGGGCGGCGGCGGGTAGGCGGCGCCGCCCATCGTGTCGTGGGCCAGCCGGTCGCGCCCGCGCTGCCAGTCCTCGCCGAAGGGCGAGTGCGGGGCGGGGCGGTTCTCCTGCGGGTACTCGCCTTCGCGGCGGAAGCTGTCGGTCATGTCTCCGACTCTGTCCGCGGATCATGAAAGCTTTCTGAGTCCCGGCTGAGAAGCCCGACAGAACCATGTATGCCCGATATAAGGCCGGCCCCGCCCCCCGGCGAAAGGCCGGCCCCGTCCCTAGCGGCAGCCGCAGCTGCGGCGGATGACCAGGGCCGAGGGGAACTGCTTCAGGCGTTCCCGCCGCGACCCGGCCACCCGCAGGGCGTCGTCCAGGACGAGGTCCACCGCGGCGCGGGCCATCGCCGGGCGGTCCGAGGAGACCGTCGTCAGCGGCGGGTCCGTCAGCGCCGCCTCCTTCACGTCGTCGAAGCCGGCCACCGCCAGCTCCCCCGGCACGTCGATCCGCAGCTCCCGCGCGGCCCGCAGCACGCCGATGGCCTGGTCGTCCGTCGCGCAGAAGATCGCCGTCGGCCGGTCCGGGCGGGTCAGGACCTCCAGGGCGACCCGGTAGGCGTCGTAGCGGTTGTACGGGGCCTCGATGACCCGGCCCTCGACCGACCGCCCGGCCTCCAGCATGGCCCGCCGCCAGCCCTCGACGTGGTCGGCGACCGGGTCGCCGACCGACGGGGTGTTCTCGATGCCGCCGATGCAGGCCACGTACTCGTGCCCGTGCTCCAGGAGGTGCCGGGTGGCCAGCTGGGCGCCGCCGATGTCGTCCGTGACCACCGCCACGTCGTCGATCGCCTCGGGACGCTCGTGCAGCAGCACGATGCGCGCGTCCCAGGCCTCGATCTCCGACGCGGCGCGCTCGCTCATGCCCTGGCTGACCAGGATCAGCCCGGACACCCGCATCCCCAGGAACGCGCGCAGGTAGTGGACCTCGCGCTCGTCCCGATAGTCGGAGTTCCCGACGAGGACCATCTTCCCGCGCTCGGCCGCGGCCTGCTCGACCGCGTGCGCCATCTCCGCGAAGAACGGCTGGCGGGCATCCGGGACGATCATGCCTATGAGGTCGGTACGCCGCGACGCCATCGCCTGGGCGACCCGGTCCGGGCGGTAGCCCAGGTCCTTGATCGCGGCGAGGACACGCTCGCGCGTGGCCGGGGCGACCGGCCTGGGTCCGTTGTTGATGACGTAGCTCACGACGGCGGTAGACGTACCCGCAAGTCGTGCAACGTCATCCCGCGTCACCTTGGCCACGCGCGGAAGTCTACGCGGGGTGACCTACCTCTGGGCAGGGCGTCCTGGAGAGGGGATGGTCACAGGGCCTCCTCCTAATGGGGGACGGCCGCCGGCGTCTCGTCGGGAGCGTTCGCCGGGGCCTCGGCCGGAGCCTCGGCGGGAGCCTGCTTCCGCTCGGCCTTGGCGGCCGCCTCCGCCGCCCGCTCGGCCTTCTCCGGGGTGACGAAGCGGTAGCCGACGTTGCGGACCGTACCGATCAGCGACTCGTGCTCGGGGCCGAGCTTGGCGCGCAGCCGCCGGACGTGGACGTCCACCGTCCGGGTGCCGCCGAAGTAGTCGTAGCCCCAGACCTCCTGGAGGAGCTGGGCGCGGGTGAAGACCCGGCCGGGGTGCTGGGCGAGGTACTTCAGGAGCTCGAACTCCTTGAAGGTCAGGTCCAGGACCCGGCCCTTGAGCCTGGCGGAGTACGTCGCCTCGTCGACCGACAGGTCGCCGTTGCGGATCTCCATGGGGGAGTCGTCGGAGCCGAGCTGCTGGCGGCCCGTGGCCAGCCGCAGCCGGGCCTCGACCTCGGCCGGTCCGGCGGTGTCGAGGAGTACGTCGTCGATGCCCCAGTCGGCGGTGACGGCGGCGAGGCCGCCCTCGGTGACGACGAGGATCAGCGGGCAGCCGGGTCCCGTGGACCGCAGCAGCTGGCACAGCGACCGCACCTGCGGCAGGTCGCGGCGTCCGTCGACGAGGATCACGTCGGCCCCGGGGGTGTCCACCAGGGCCGGTCCTTCGGCCGGCGCCACCCGGACGTTGTGCAGCAGCAGTCCGAGTGCGGGCAGCACCTCCGCGGAGGGCTGCAGGGCATTGGTCAGCAACAGGAGGGAACTCATACCCGACCACCTGCCCGGGTCAGGTGGTCGTGCCCCTGTTTGCTTCGCTGGTCCATCACGTCGGTTCCTCCTCGGTCCCGTCGAGGACGTGCGTGGTACGGCTTCGTACGACTTGCCTGGCATGCCGTCCGGCCCCCGCGCCCTGGGGTCCGGATGGATACCACTGTTCTCGGTCCGTTCAACGTGCTGAAAGCACAAAAGGACCCGGGGGCTACGTTGCCCGGATCCTCTACGCCGTCAGAATAGCCCACCCGCCCTTTCGGGGCCGAGGGCTGCCATGCACCGCATTCTGTGGTTCGCGCCACGCCTTCCTCCTGCGTATGCCCTGGTTTCACCGGATCGGTGGACCCCCCGCGGGCCGCCCGGGCGCACGGACGGCGCGCGGAGGCACGCCGGGGTGACGAGCCGGAGGGGTCATCATGGAGGCCGACGGTGGAGATCCGACGGAGCCGAACACGATAGGAGCTGCAGTGGCAACCGGAACCATCCGCTACTGGGCGGCGGCCAAGGCCGCGGCCAAGACGGCGGAGGAGCCGTACTCGGCACGCACACTGGCCGAGGCGCTCGACGCAGTGCGGGAACGCCACCCGGGGGAGCTGACCCGGGTCCTGCAGCGCTGCTCCTTCCTCGTGAACGACGAACCCGTGGGCAAGCGCCCGCACGATGCCGTCCTGCTGACCGAGGGGGGCACCGTAGAGGTGCTCCCGCCGTTCGCGGGCGGGTGAACGGAAGCGATGAGCACTCCGAGCAGCCCCGGTACTCCTGAGGAGCAGCAGCGCCGGCAGCAGCAGGCCGCCGCCGCGCAGCAGGACCCGTACAGCACGCAGACCTGGCACGCCGACACCTGGGAGACCGGGTACCAGCCGGTGCAGCCGCCGCTCGGCTCGGTGCCGGGGCAGGCGGCCCCGCAGGGGCAGTCCGCGTGGCAGCCGCAGGCCGGCGCCGACGGCGGCGGTACGCCGTGGCCGGACGCCTCCGCCGGCGGGGGCGCCGCGTGGCAGCCGCAGCCGCAGGCGCAGCCGCACCAGGCCCCGGCCGCGCCGGAGGCGTGGTTCCGCGACGCGCAGCCCCAGGCGCAGCCTCCTGCGGCGCAGCCGACGGGCGGGGGCGTGGCGTGGCCGGACGCCTCGTCCGGCGGCGGGACGGCGTACCCGGTGGCGGGACAGGCCCAGGCCCAGCCGCAGCCGGCCGTGCCGGACTCCTGGTTCCGCGACCCCGAGCCGCAGGCGGCCTCCGCTGCGGAGACGGCGTACCTGCCGCCGGTGCGGCAGCCCGAGCCGCCGCAGCCGACGGGCGGGGGCCTGCCGTGGCCGGACCCCTCGTCCGCGGCCGAGACCGCGTACCTGCCGCCGGTACGGGAGTCCGCGGACGCCTCCGCGTACCCGTCGCCCTACCCGGGGCAGGCGCAGCCGGCGGTCCCGGACTCCTGGTTCCGCGACCCCGACCCGCAGGCGGCCTCCGCCGCCGAGACGGCGTACCTGCCGCCGGTGCGGGACCTGCAGCCCCCGGTGGACGCGGCGGCGGCCGAGACGGCGTACCTGCCGCCCGTGCGGGACCCGCACCCCTCCGCCGACGCGGCGGCCGAGACGGCGTACCTGCCGCCCGTGCGGGACCCGCACCCCTCCGCCGACGCGGCCGCCGAGACGGCGTACCTCCCGCCCGTGCGGGACGCGCAGCCCCCGGTGGACGTGGCGGCCGCCGAGACGGCGTACCTGCCGCCCGTGCGGGACCCGCAGGCCCCGGTGGACGTGGCGGCCGCCGAGACGGCCTACCTGCCGCCCGTGACCGGCGCACAGCCCCCGGCCGGTGTGGCCGCTGCCGAGACGGCGTACCTGCCTCCCGTGCGGGAAGACGGGCCCGCCGGCGGCGGGGCCGGGGCGGAGTGGTCGCCGCCGACGCTCGGGGGGAACACGCTGCGCGCCGTCGACCCCGCTCAGGCGCGGGCCGAGGGGCGGTCGCCGATCATCGATCCCGGGCCGCAGTCGGCCATACTGACCGCCGCCCTCGGGCTCCTGCTGGCCGGTGCCGCCGCCGTGGGCCAGTACGCCCTGCTGTTGCCGCTGATCGCCCTCCAGGGCCTCACCGCGGCCGGCTGGTTCCGGCTCAACGGCATGTGGCCGGCCCGCCAGGGCATCGCCCTCGCCTTCGCCGGAGCCCTCGTCGCCGACGGCGCGGTTCTCGCCGTCGACGGTACGTACGGCCCCGGCGCGATCATCGGCACCCTCGGGGTGTGGGTGCTGCTCACGCTGGTCCTCCAGCTGCGCAGCCACGCCGACCCCGACGAGCGGATGTACGGGCTGATGGCCTCGGTGGCCTCCGCCGCGCTGGCCATCGCCTGCACCGGGTTCCTCGCGGCCGGCTGGGCCGCGGTGAGCGCGGGGGCGGCCGCCGTGGCCGTCGCCGTGTTCGCGCGGGCCCTGCCGCTGCCGACCGTGCCCTCCGTGGGCGTCTCGCTGGCCGCCGCGGCCGGTGCGGGCATCGCGGTCGGCGGGCTGGTGGACTTGGGCGCGGGCGGCGCGCTGGTCGGCCTGGTGGCCGGGGCGTGCGCCCTGGCCGGGCTGCGCGTGGCGGCGTACGACTACCCGTCGAAGTTCGTGCACATGACGGCCGGTGTCGCGCTGCCGCTCGCGGTGGCGGCCCCCGCCGTCTACCTGATCGGCCGGGTGGTCGGCTGACGGAGCGGGGCGGGCCGGGGCGCCGGGGGAGACGGCGCTCACAGGCCCGCCCATGATCCCGCTCACGGCGTTCCGACCGCGATCATGGTCCACTGGAACGCACGTACTGATGAGTGGCTGGGGGAGGGCACGTGCGTTTCCTGCGTTTCGTGGTGATCGTCGTGGTGGTGCTGGGGGGCCTGTTCGTGGGGGCCGACCGGTGGGCGGTCGGCTACGCCGAGAACCGGCTGGCCGAGAAGATCCAGGCCCGCCAGGGCCTGGCGGGCAGCGCCGAGGTCGACATCCACGGTTTCCCGTTCCTCACCCAGGCCCTCAGCCACGAGCTGGAGCAGGTCGACCTCAAGCTGAAGGGCGTCGACGCCTCCGCCGACGGCCGCAAGACGCGGCTCTCGCAGCTGGACGCCAGCTTCCACGACGTGAAGCTGAACGGGGACTACACCGGCGGGTCCGCCAAGCGTGCCGAGGGCACCGCGCTGATCTCCTACGAGGACCTCACCAAGGCCTCCCAGACGGGCGCGACGCTGACCTACGGCGGCCAGCCCGGCAAGCTGAAGGTCACCGCGACGGTGGAGATCCTGGGCCGCTCGATCACCCGCAGCGTGATCTCCACCGTCGAGCTGGTCGACGGGAAGGGGGGCTCGGGCGGCAAGACCGTCCGGGTGCACGCGGACTCCGTTCCGGGCGAGGGCATACCGGGGATCGAGAGCGCGATCCGCAGGCGGACGGACTTCGACCGCCGCATCGACGACGGCCTCCCGGCCGGTCTCAAGCTCACCGCGCTGACCTCGGACGAGGCGGGCGTCCACCTCACGCTGACGGGCACGGACGTGAGCCTGGCCGGATCGTGAGACGGCGCGGTCCGATCCGCAGGCGGACGGGCCGCAGGAGCAGCCCCGGAAGGCCCTGAGGAGGCCTCCCGGGGCTTTCTCGTCCCGGTATTCGGACGATCCCGTCTCGCCATATGACACGCCGGTGACAGGGCGGCCGGTTCGTCCCTACGATCCTTGCCATGAAGCATCAGCAGGCGGACCTCACGAAGCGGCGGGCAGTAGACCTGTGTCGCGTCGCCGCCATGCTCTGTCGCTCCATGTGAGGCGTGAGCCTTCCCGCTCCGCCGGCCGGACCGACGGCCCTTCATCCGCGTGACCGCACCGCATCCGCCTCCCGCCCCGACGCCTCCCCGCGCAGGGCCGAAGAGCGCCGACCGACAGCGGCCGCGCACAGCAACGCCAGCCCCACCGCAGCACCAGCACAGCCCCGCCGCACACTGCCCCGGAGGAGATCACCATGAGCCGCAGCGACGTCCTCGTAGACGCCGACTGGGTCGAGGCCCACCTGAACGACGCCAACGTCGTGATCGTCGAGGTGGACGAGGACACGTCCGCCTACGACAAGAACCACATCAAGAACGCCGTCCGGATCGACTGGAAGCAGGACCTCCAGGACCCGGTCCGCCGCGACTTCGTGGACCAGGAGGGCTTCGAGAAGCTCCTCTCCGCCAAGGGCATCTCCAACGACGACACCGTCGTCCTCTACGGCGGCAACAACAACTGGTTCGCGTCCTACGCCTACTGGTACTTCAAGCTCTACGGCCACCAGGACGTCAAGCTCCTCGACGGCGGCCGCAAGAAGTGGGAGCTCGACTCCCGCGACCTGGTGGACGGCAAGGACGTCCCGAACCGCCCGGCCACCGAGTACAAGGCCAAGGCCCAGGACACCTCCATCCGCGCCTTCCGTGACGACGTCGTCGCCGCGATCGGCTCCCTGAACCTGGTCGACGTCCGCTCGCCCGACGAGTTCTCGGGCAAGCTGCTCGCCCCGGCGCACCTCCCGCAGGAGCAGTCGCAGCGCCCCGGCCACGTGCCGAGCGCCCGCAACATCCCGTGGTCGAAGAACGCCAACGACGACGGCACCTTCAAGTCCGACGAGGAGCTGACCGCCCTCTACGAGGCCGAGCAGGTCGACCTCGCGAAGGACACCATCGCCTACTGCCGCATCGGTGAGCGCTCCGCGCTCACGTGGTTCGTGCTGCACGAGCTCCTGGGCCAGGAGAACGTCAAGAACTACGACGGCTCCTGGACCGAGTACGGCTCGCTCGTCGGCGTGCCGATCGAGCTCGGCGCCAACAAGTAATCCCGGCGGCCGGGCACGCGACGCCCGCCCCTCGTAGCAGCGGAACCTCTCTAGGACAGGACAGAGAACATGTGTGGAGCACAGATCGGCGGGCCCGACCTCGCGACCCTCAAGCCGGGTGAGACCGCGATCCAGGGCCAGGTGACCAAGGACGGCGAGCCCGTCAGCGGCTACGTGCGGCTGCTGGACTCGACCGGCGAGTTCACCGCCGAGGTCCCGACCTCCGCGACCGGCCAGTTCCGCTTCTACGCGGCCGAGGGCTCGTGGACGCTCCGGGCGCTGGTGCCCGGCGGCCAGGCCGACCGCGCCGTCGTGGTCGTCGAGGCCGGCGGCGTGACGGACGTCGCCATCGCGGTCTGACGCGACATCGCGGTCTGACGCGACCGCACCGCAGTACCGGCCGGAGGGCCGCACCCCAGGGGGTTGGACGCCACTGGAACGGGGTGCGGCCCTTCGTGCCGTCCGCACCCTTGTGCGGGGAGGGCCCGGCCCTACGCTGGAGGTATGTACGCCCGGCGTCGGCGCGCCTACTTCCTGCTCATGGGCGGATGCCTGTTCCTGTTCGTCTCCGCCTGGTCCTTCGTACGCCTCTTCTCGGTCCCGGCGGCGGTCGCGCTGTGCGTGGTCGCGATGGTCATCCCGCCGGTGGCGGCGATGGTCGCGAACCGGCGCGGGCCGGACGACCGCTGGTGGGACGACCCGTCGGGGGATCCGAAGTCCGACGAGTGGTGGGACGAACTGGACGGAAAGCGGCGCCCGCCCGAGGATTGAACGCGTTCGAGATAAAAGCGTAATAAGGATGCGTACAACGGCCTTTCCCCGCAGGGTGTCTTGGATGTGCGCGGGCGAACGCTCCCGCGCCTCCAGGTCTGTGGGGGGACCCCTTTGGAACACGAACAGCCGCCGCCGCGCGCCCAGCGCCGCCGTGGCCGCACCACCGCCCTGATCGCCGCCGCTCTCGTCCTCGGCGCCCTCGCCGGCACGGTCACCGGCTACGCGATCCAGTACGACCGCGAGCCCACGCCCCTGCCGCCACTGGCCCAGCAGAAGCTGGACCCGCCGAAGGCGCAGGCGCCGAACGACGCCACGACCATCAAGTCGATCAACGCCAACCGCTGGCACAAGACGGACGACGACCTCACGAAGCTGCTGATCGAAGCGCCGGCCGGGGCGAAGAGCGACGGCAACGGCTACGACAGCCTCGACTCGTACGCGACGGGCTTCGACGCGCCCGGCGGCGCCTTCCGCAACCTGGTCGAGCGTGGGCTCCGGCGCGTCGTGAGGACCTCCTGGGAGCAGGGAGACATCCACGTCGAAGTCCATCTGCTCCAGTTCAGGGACTTCAAGGGCGCGGACGAGTACCGGGGCGGACAGTCCGGCTACCTGTACAAGGAGAAGTACGCGGGCAACGGCGGAGCCGACATCCCGGGAGTCCCGACCGAGTCGGGCCACCTCTGGGTGTACGCCAAGACCGAGGAGAAGCCCGGCTACTACCCGCTCCGCCAGGCGAGGGCGGTCGCCCGCCGGGGCGACATCGTCATGCACGTCTTCTACTACGACAAGCGTGGACGCGACATCGCGGAGAGCGACGTCGCCGAGGTGGCGAAGCGCCAGTGGGAGCGACTGTGACCGAGCCGCAGAAGGACATCGAATCCGGCGCGCAGGCGCCCGTCACCCAGCCGGCGGAATCCGCGGCGCCCGAGGCCGTAGCGCAGGAGCCCGCGGCGCCCGACGCCGTGGTGCCGGAGCCCGTGGCGCCCGAGGACCCGGCGCCGGAGCCCGCCGCTCGGACGGGCGGGCGCCGCAAGACCGTCGCCCTCGCGGCGGCGGCCGTCGCGACGGCCGCCCTCGTGGGCGCCGGGTTCTGGGCCTCGTCCGCCGTCGCAGGCGCCGACCGGAGCGCGCCCACGGCCTACTGGGTCCCCGACGGGGCGTCGCTGCCGGACCGCCCGGTGCCGGGCCAGGTCCCCGGGAACGCCCTCTCGTCGAAGCTCATCCCGGCCCCGCCGGGTTACCGGCCCGGCCCCGACCTCGCCTCCGACGGCAACGACTATGCCGTCTCGGGGGAGCGCGCGCTGGAAGGCTTCAAGGAGGCCCGCACGGGCCTGTCGGCCTCGGAGCGCAAGAAGCGCGACGACATGCTCGCCCAGCTCAAGCTGAAGGGCGTCGCCGGCCGTACCTTCGCGAAGGACACCGGGACGCTGGTCGTGGAGGTCCAGCTGATGCAGGCCGACCCCAAGGCCCTGGACTCCTTCTCGCAGGTCTCCGGGAAGCTCCTCGAATTCGCCGGCGACGGCCGTGAGGCCCCCAAGGTCGACGGGTACCCCGACGCCCGGTGCGCGCTCGCGGCCGTCGCCGACGAAGAGAAGGACAAGAAGGACAAGAAGGACGAGGGGATCGACTCCCTCTCCTGCGTCGCCGTCCAGGGCGACGTGATGGTCGAATTCCAGGCCTACGGCCCCAAGAACGTCTTCTCGGGCTCCGACGCCGCCGCGATCTTCAAGAACCAGCTGAACCACCTGAAGTCCCCCGGGGAGTCCGTGTGACCGAGCAGACCACCGGCGCCCCGGAGGCCCCCGGGGAGCCCGCCGTCGAAGCCGCCGAAGCCGTCGGGGCGTCCGGGCCCCCCGTCCCGCCCGCCCCCAAGGACCGCCGCAGGCTGCGTGCCGTCCTGCGCTGGACCGCCGCCATCCTCGTCTTCGGCGCCGCCGGAGCGGGGACCGCGTACGGGATCACCCGGCCCGCGCGCACCGAGGTCCCCGGCCTGTCCACCAAGGACGACGGCCGCTGGGCCTACCCCGTCCTGGCCCGGCCCACCCCGCCCCCGGGCGCGCCGCTGCCCTTCGCCCCGGACAACCCGGACGGCATCCACTACGCCGACCTGACCCAGCTCCTGCTCCCCGCCCCGCAGGGCTCCGCCCCGGACGCCGGGCTGAAGCTGGAGAAGGACTCGGCCGTCACCGTGGACACCTTCCTGGCGGAATACGAGCCGTCGGCCCGCGACAAGCTGCGGCAGCAGTTCGACCTCGACGGCCTGCGCCAGATCGCGGCCCGCGGCTGGACCACCCCCGACGGCACCCGTACCCGTATCTACCTGCTGCGCTTCCACGCCTCGGGGTTCGCGGACAGGTTCAAGGGCTGCGGTTTCGGGATGGAGCTGAACGGGGTCAAGGGCATCGACTCGGACGAGGTCTGGGGCAAGGCCAAGGCCGCCCAGGTCTCCCCGGCCCTCGAAGGCGTCAAGGTCCTGGCCGAGACGGTCCCCTTCGGAGACGAGCAGACCCGCGTCGGGTGCGTCCCGTCGGGCGACGTCCAGGCCCTGATCCTCCAGAACCGCAAGGGCGGGGCCGCCGCCGTGCCGCTCCACCAGGCGGTGATCCTCCAGGACCAGCTGCTCCACTGACCGGTCCACCCGGGCAGGGGCCGGTTCGGCCTACCTCACACCGTGCGCCGGTCCCCGGGCCAGTAGGCTTGGGGACCGGCCCCGTCCACCCGCACCGAATCCTCCGAGGAGCACCCCGTGCTTGAGGCAGTCTTCACCTCCCTGCTGGTCCTGGTCTGCGTCGGCGTCCTCGCCTTCACCGGCCTGGCCGTCAAGAAGCTGTACCAGGGTCAGCGCTAACCGCCGACCGGCCGACCGCCCCGGAACCCCTCCCACAGATCGCCTGAGCAGCCAACCATGATCCAGATCCCGTCCGACCTGAACCCGGGCCTCGTCCCCCTCGCCTTCCTCCTCGGCACCTGGGAAGGCGCCGGCGTGTTCGACTTCCCCGGCGAGGAGAAGTGCAACTTCGGCCAGGAAGTCGTCTTCAGCCACGACGGCCGGGACTTCCTGGCGTACACCTCCCACTCCTGGGTGCTCGACGCCGAGGGCAACAAGGTGCGCCCCCTGGAGTCCGAGTCGGGCTACTGGCGCATCGACAAGGACCGCAAGGTCGAGATCGTCATGGTCCGCGACCAGGGCGTGGTCGAGGTCTGGTACGGCGAGCTCGCCGACCAGAAGCCGCAGATCGACCTCGTCACCGACGCCGTGGCCCGCACCGCCGCCTCCGGCCCGTACAGCGGCGGCAAGCGGCTCTACGGCTACGTCAAGAGCGACCTGATGTGGGTCGGCGAGAAGGCGACCCCCGAGGTCGAGCTGCGCCCGTACATGTCGGCCCAGCTCAAGAAGGTCGTCACCCCGGAGGAGATCGCCGACATGGCGCGCAACCTCCCGGAGCTCCCGGAAGACGGCATCGCCTTCTTCCGCTGAGCAGGCGCACGCGCACGCGTACACGTACGAAGGGGACCGCGGCAGGGCCGCGGTCCCCTTCGCGCGCTTACACTGGCCGGGTGGTGACCACCGACTGGAAGAGCGACCTGCGGCAGCGCGGATACCGGCTGACACCGCAGCGCCAGCTCGTGCTGGAAGCGGTCGACGCCCTGGAGCACGCGACCCCCGACGAGATCCTCGCCGAAGTGCGCAAGACGGCCTCGGGCGTCAACATCTCCACCGTCTACCGCACGCTGGAGCTCCTGGAGGAGCTCGGCCTCGTCTCGCACGCCCACCTCGGGCACGGGGCCCCCACCTACCACCTCGCCGACCGGCACCACCACATCCACCTCGTCTGCCGCGACTGCACCGAGGTCATCGAGGCCGACCTCGACGTCGCCGCCGACTTCACGGCGAAACTCCGCGACACCTTCGGCTTCGAGACCGACATGAAGCACTTCGCCATCTTCGGCCTGTGCGAGCAGTGCGCCGCCCGCCGCCGCGAAACCACTGCCACCGCCCCCGCCCCCGGCCCGGCCGACGCGTAGCGCCCCCGGTGCGCCCTGGGCCCCCGCGGGCGGGGTCGTAGGCTTGGTGGCATGACCAGCAGCCCCTTGCTCCATCTTCCCGGCGCCGTAGCGGCCGAAGGCCGTGACGAGGGCGTCGCCGCCCACTACGGAGAGCTCTACGGCGAACAGCGCGCCCTCGCCGACGGCCGAGGCTTCGTCGACCTCTCCCACCGCGGGGTCGTCACCGTCACCGGCCAGGACCGGCTCGCCTGGCTGCACCTGCTGATCACCCAGCACGTCACGGAACTCCCGCCGGGGCAGGCCACCGAGGCGCTGATCCTCTCCGCCAACGGGCACATCGAGCACCAGCTCCACCTCGTCGACGACGGCGAGACCACCTGGGCGCACGTCGAGCCCGGCACCCAGGAGGCGCTGATCGCCTACCTGGAGTCGATGAAGTTCTTCTACCGCGTCGAAGTCGCCGACCGCACCGCCGACTTCGCCCTCGTCCACCTGCCGGCCGGCTCCATCGCCGAGGTCGACAAGGAGCACGTGGTCCGCGAGACCCCCTACGGCCGTGACGTGTTCCTGCCGCGCGAGCGGCTGGAGGCCTTCGCCGCCGCCCACGGGCCCGCCGCCGGACTCCTCGCCTACGAGGCCCTGCGCGTCGAGGCGCACCGGCCCCGCCTGGGCCTGGAGACCGACCACCGCACCATCCCGCACGAGATCGGCCTCATCGGCACCGCCGTGCACCTCCAGAAGGGCTGCTACCGCGGCCAGGAGACCGTCGCCCGCGTCCACAACCTGGGCAAGCCCCCGCGCCGGCTGGTCTTCCTCCACCTGGACGGCTCCGAGGTGCTGCTCCCCGCGCACGGCGCGCCCGTACGGCTCGCCGCCGACGGGGAGGACGGCCGCCAGCTCGGCTTCGTCACCACGGCGGTGCGCCACCACGAGCTCGGGCCGATCGCGCTCGCGCTGGTCAAGCGGAACGTTCCGGTGGACGCCCCGCTGCTGGCCGGGACCACCCCGGCCGCGCAGGAGGTCGTCGTAGCCCCGTAAGAACGGCGGCTACACGTCGATGACGATGGTGAACGGGCCGTGGTTGGTCAGCGAGACCCGCATGTCCGCGCCGAACCGGCCCGTCGCCACCGTCGCGCCCAGCGCCCGCAGCTGCGCCACCACCTCGTCCACCAGCGGCTCGGCCACCGGCCCGGGCGCGGCCGCGTTCCAGGTGGGGCGGCGGCCCTTGCGGGCGTCCCCGTAGAGCGTGAACTGCGAGATCACCAGCAGCGGCGCCGCCACGTCGCTACAGGACTTCTCCGCCTCCAGGATCCGCACCGACCACAGCTTGCGGGCCAGCACCGCCGCCTTCTCCGGGGTGTCGTCGTGGGTCACCCCCACTAGCACGCACAGCCCCTCGCCGACGATCTCGCCGACCGTCTCCCCGTCCACGACGACGCTCGCGCCGTCCACTCTCTGCACCACTGCTCGCATACCACCTGTGTACCAGGCATGCACCCGTCCGGGGCCGATCGGGTGGTGTGGGACTGCGTTCGCACCACGGAGAGTGGCACCATGCACGCAGGCGGTGCCCCCAGCACCGGTCGAGGGGACGGACAGGAAACGATGAACACCTCTGGTACCTCTACCTCCGCACCTGCACCCGCGTCAGCCGGCGACGCGACGGCGCCCGCGCCCCCGGTACGGCCGCCCGCGCAGCGCACCGGCGACGCCGAGGGGCCGACCACCCCCGTCGCCGCCGCCGCGCTCGGCCTGCCCGAGCTGCGCGCCCTGCGCCGTGACGCCCAGCGCGACGAGGCGGACCTCAGCTACGTGCGCAGACTCCTCCAGGGCCGCATCGACATCCTGCGCGCCGAGCTCGCCCGCCGGACGGACCCCGAGGCGCCGGTGGTGGACCGGCTCTCGGAGATCCTCGCCGACGCCCCGTCCAGCCGCAGCGCCTCCGCCCGGCACGTCACCCTCGGCACCCCGCAGAGCGAGGAGTTCCGGCTGCTGGCGGCCGAGATGCTGGCCGACGTGGAGCTGTCGGACCTGGACGCCCGCACGGACGCCGAACTGCACGAGGCGATGGCCCGGCTGGTCCGCTTCGAGCAGCAGGTCTCGCGGCGCCGCCAGCAGCTCCAGCGGACGGCGGACGACTCCAGCGCGGAGATCACCCGGCGCTACCGGGAGGGCGAGGCGCAGGTGGACGACCTGCTGGCGTAGCGGCGGGGCGGGGCCGGTCCGGGACCTGACGGGCGGGCGGAAATTCGGGCGACTCGGCCCGGTGCGGCCGTTAGCGTGACCGCATATGAGTACTGACATCCGGCCGATCGCCGAATCCGAACTCGCCGGCTGGCTGCAGGCCCTGAACACGGGCTTCCTCCAGCCGAAGCCGTTCCCCGAGGCCGACGTGGCCATGCGGGCCAAGTACTGGGACCTCGGCCGCACCCAGGGCGCCTTCGACCCCGTCACCGGCCGCTGCGTGGCCACCTTCCGCTCCTTCTCCCAGGAACTGACCGTCCCCGGCGGGGCGGTCGTCCCCTCCAGCGCCGTCACCAACGTCAGCGTGACCGCCACCCACCGCCGCCAGGGCCTGCTGACCCGGATGATGGAGGCCGAGCTGACGGCGGCCAAGGAGCGCGGCGACGTCCTCTCCGCGCTGATCGCCGCCGAGTACCCGATCTACGGCCGGTACGGGTACGGGCCCGCCACGACCATCGCCGAATGGGAGATCGACGTCGCGCGCAGCGGCCTCGACCCCCGCCTCTCCGGGCCGGGCGACGGCGGCCGCATCGACCTGGTCGACGTCTGCGAGGCCCGAGGGATCGGCCCCGGGCTGCACGAGCGGCTGCGGGAGTCCGTGCACGGCGCGGTCAGCCGCGACACCCGCTGGTGGAACATCGCCACCGGGCTGGAGCAGACCCAGGCGCGCCCCTACAAGGACAAGTTCTACGCCGTCTACCGGGACGCGGCGGGTGAGCCGGCCGGTCTCGCGGTGTACGCGGCCGACGAGCACTGGACGGACGAGAAGCGCCCGCAGAACACCCTCACGGTCAAGGACCTGATCGCGGTGACCCCCGAGGCCGAGCGGGCCCTGTGGCGGTTCCTGTGCTCCATCGACTGGGTGCTGAAGGTCCGCACCGGTTACCGGGCCCCCGACGACGTCCTCCCGCTGCTGCTGCCCGACCCGCGCGCGGCCCGGCTGGTGACCTCGGCGGACTTCATGTGGCTGCGCCTGCTCGACGTCGAACGGGCCCTGGCCGCCCGGACGTACACGGTGCCCGGGGTCCTGGTCCTGGAGGTGGCGGACGCGGCGGGGCTCGCGGACGGCCGCTACCGGCTCGACGCGTCGGCCGGCACCTGCGTCCGTACGCAGGACCCGGCCGACCTGGCCCTGGACGTCTCCGCGCTCGGCTCGCTCTACCTGGGCGACGAGTCGGCGGCGCGGCTGGCCGCGCTGGGCCGGATATCCGAGGAGCGGCCCGGGGCGGTCGCGCTCGCCGACGCGGTGCTGCGCACCGCCCGGCGGCCGTGGTGCCCGGACGTCTTCTGACCCGGCCGTCGCCGTTGTCGATCGCAAGCCGAGGATGGGGTACGTGACATCGATCGTTGAGCAGCTGCGCGCGGCGGGCTGTGTTTTCGCGGAGGAGGAGGCCGAGCTGCTGACCGCGGCCGCCTCCGACGCCGGGCAGCTGGCGGCCCTGGTGGCCCGCCGGGTGGAGGGCGAGCCGCTGGAGCACGTCGTCGGCTGGGCGGAGTTCTGCGGACTGCGCGTGGAGGTGGGCGCGGGGGCCTTCGTACCGCGCCGGCGCAGCGAGTTCCTGGCCGGGGAGGCGGTGGCGCTGGCCCGGCCCGGGGCGGTGGTGCTGGACCTGTGCTGCGGGGTCGGCGCGCTCGGTGCGGCGGTGGCCTCGCAGGTGCCGGGCGGGGTCGAGCTGCACGCCGCCGACATCGACCCGGCGGCGCTGGCGTACGCCCGGCGCAACGTGGCCCCGTACGGGGGAGCGGTGTGGGAGGGCGACCTGTACGCGGCGCTGCCGAAGGGGCTGCGCGGGCGGGTGGACGTCCTCGTGGTCAACGCCCCGTACGTGCCGACGGGGGAGATCGCGCTGATGCCGTCGGAGGCCCGGGTGCACGAGCCGCTGGTCTCCCTCGACGGGGGTGAGGACGGCCTGGACGTCCACCGGCGGATCGCGGCGCAGGCGCTGCGCTGGCTGGCCCCGGGCGGCCACCTGCTGATCGAGACCAGCGCCCGGCAGGCGCCGCTGACGGCGTCCGCGCTGACGGCGGGGGGTCTCGCGGTGCGGGCGGCCACCTCGGAGGAGCTGTACGCGACGGTGGTGACCGGGCGCGCGCCGGTGGCGTAGGGCGGCTCAGGAGGCGAGGCGCTCGGCGAGGAAGGCTTCCCAGGTCCGCTCGCCGAGCACCGCGCCGTCGAGGGAGAGGTTCTCCCCGGCGCGGTAGGCGCGGCCGGCCTTCCCGGGCATCCGGACGGGCATCATCAGGCGGCGCTTGCCGCGCGCCCGCAGGTAGTCGCGGCTCAGTTCGCCGAGGGTGTGGACGGTGGGCCCGGCGAGGTCGGGGACCAGGCCGGCGGGCTTGCCGAGGGCCAGTTCGACGAGGCGGGCCGCGACCTCGCGGGAGTCGACGGGCTGCCAGCGGACCCCGCCGGGGACCGGGACCACGGGCAGTTTGGCGAGCTTCTCGGCGACGGTCAGGGCCAGTTCGTGGAACTGGGCGGCGCGCAGCGTGGTCCAGGGCAGCCCGGAGCCGGATACGGCACGTTCGGCGTCGAGCTTGGTCCTGAACCAGGCGAGGGGGACCGTGTCCGCGCCGATGACGGAGATCAGTACGAGGTGGCGCACGCCCGCGGTCTTGGCGGCGCGCACGAGGTGGCGGGCGGCGACGTCGTCGCCCTTGGGCCCGCCGGCGAGGTGCAGGACCGTTTCGACGCCGTCGAGGGCGGCGTCGAGCCCCTCGTCCCGCAGCAGGTCGCCGCGTACGTAGGTGACGCCGTCGGCTGCGGGGCGGGGGGTCCGGCTGAGGATCCGTACGGGGACGCCGGCCTCGCGCAGGAGCGGTACGACGAGGCTGCCGAGGGTTCCGGTGCCGCCGGTGACCAGGAGGGGGCGGGGGGATCCGGTCGTGTCCGTCATCTGGGTCATCTCCGATCGGTGGGACGGAAGTTGACGTCCCGGGCTTGAACCCGTTCGATTTCACGGGGGTGTGCGGTCTACTGCCCTGACCCGCAGTGAGGAAGGAATGTGACAGGTGGACGAGATTTCTTCGCCGGAGGCTGTGGCCGCTCATACGGATCCGGCGGATATGGCGGATCTGACGGAGCGTTTCGAGGAGCACCGTGGTCATCTGAGGGCGGTGTCCTACCGGATGCTCGGTTCGCTGAGCGAGGCGGACGACGCGATCCAGGAGACGTGGCTGCGGCTGGAGCGCACCGATGTGAGCGAGGTCGAGAACCTCGGCGGGTGGCTGACGACCGTGATCTCGCGGATCTGCCTCAACATGCTGCGTTCGCGCGAGCAGCGGCGTGAGGACCCGATGGAGCGGCTGGAGACGCGGATCCCGGATCCGCTGATCCGCTCCGAGCGCCGGATCGATCCGGAGCAGGAGGTGATGCTGGCCGACTCGGTGGGGCTGGCGCTGATGGTGGTGATGGAGTCGCTGTCGCCGGCGGAGCGGCTGGCGTTCGTCCTGCACGACATGTTCGCGGTGCCGTTCGAGGAGATCGCCCCGCTGGTCGAGAAGACCTCGGCGGCGACCCGGCAGCTGGCCAGTCGGGCCCGCCGCAAGGTGCAGGGTCAGGCCCCGGCCCCCGACAAGGACCTCGCGCGCCAGCGGGAGGCGGTGGACGCGTTCTTCGCGGCCGCGCGGGACGGGCGGTTCGAGGCGCTGCTGTCGGTGCTCGACCCGGACGTGGTGCTGCGTTCGGACGGCGGGGCGGGCGGTGCGCTCACGGTGGTGCTCACGGGTGCCCGGACGGTGGCGGGCCAGGCGGTCACGTACAGCTCGCTGGTCCCGTTCGTCCGCCCGGCGCTGATCAACGGCGCCGCGGGGGTCGTGGTGGTCCGCAAGGACCGGGCGGTGTCGGTCATGGCCTTCACGGTGGTGGAGGGGCGGATCGTCGCGATCGACGTGCTGTCCGACCCGGAGCGCCTGGGGGCGCTGGACCTGTCGTCCCTGGACCCGGAGGACTGACCCGGAGGACTGAGGCGGGGTTCCGGCCGTCGCCGTCGCCGTCGCCGTCGCCGTCGCCGGCCCCGGCCCCGGTCTCAGACCAGGGCGAGGACGGCGGCGGCGGGGGCGGCGTAGATCAGCGGGAAGGCGACGTGCGCGTACGAGCGGGCGCGCAGGACCGTGATGACGGCGCCGGTGAAGTAGAGGACCAGGCCGATCGCGGCGGCGATCCCGACGGCGGGGACGACGAACCCGGCGATCAGGCCGAGGGCTCCGGCGACCTTGGCGGTGCCGAGGAAGGTCCACATGCCCTTCGGGACGCCGTACTCGACGAGCGGCTCGGTGACGAACGTGGCGCCGCGGAAGATCGAGACGCCGGAGAACCCGGCCATGAGGGCGGCGACCAGGGTGACGACGGTGGCGGTGGTGGACATCGGGGGCTCCTTCGGGGCGGTGTGTCTCTGCGTTCTCCTCGTCGCCGCTCTCGCGCCGACACCCCTCTGACCCGCCACCGCGTACGGATGTGACAGCGGGGCGGGAGGAATTTCCCGACGGCCCGGGCGGATACTTCTGCAAGCAAGCGCTTGCAATAGTTAGCGGGGTGCGGCAGGATCGGAGCATGGCATCGCTCAACGTCGGGAACCTCGGCGAATACCTCCGCGAGCAGCGGCGGCAGGCCCAGCTCTCGCTGCGGCAGCTGGCCGACGCGGCGGGGGTGTCGAACCCGTACCTGAGCCAGATCGAGCGCGGGCTGCGCAAGCCGAGCGCGGACATCCTCCAGCAGCTGGCCAAGGCGCTGCGGATCTCCGCCGAGACGCTGTACGTGCAGGCCGGGATCCTCGACGAGCGGGACCGGGACGAGGTGGAGACGCGGGCCGTCATCCTCTCGGACCCGTCGATCAACGAGCGGCAGAAGCAGGTGCTGCTCCAGATCTACGACGCGTTCCGCAAGGAGAACGGATCGGACGACTCCGCCGCCGACGCCGCGGTGCCCCCTCAGAACTGACCGGATCCGGGAGGACCCGCACATGGCCATCGCCGATGACCTGAAGAAGACCCTCACCGACCCCACCCCCCTCTACTTCGCCGCCGGCACCGCCGACCTCGCCCTCCAGCAGGCCAAGAAGGTGCCCGGCCTGATCGAGCAGCTGCGCGCCGAGGCCCCGGCCCGCATCGAGGCCGTGCTCGACACCGACCCCAAGGTCGTCCAGGAGAAGGCCAAGGTGGCCCAGGAGGCCGTCACGGCCCGGGTCGTCGAGGTCTTCGGGGCGATCGACCCGAAGAAGCTCGGCGAGACCGCCCAGGACCTGGCGCTGCGCGGGGTCGGCGTGGCCGCCGAGTACGCCGTACGGGCCAAGGAGACCTACGACAAGGTCGCCGAGCACGGCGAGCAGGCCGTGCGGGCCTGGCGCGGTGAGGTCGCCGACGAGTTCGTGGACATCGCCGGGGCCGTGGAGCCCGAGCCGGCGCCGGCCGCGGAGCCCGCCCAGGACGCCCCGGCCGAGGCCTCGGCCGACGCGTCCGCCGACGCCCCCGCGAAGAAGCCCGCCGCGCGCCGCGCCGCCAAGAAGGCCGCCGCCGAGCCGGCCGCCGGGGCCGCGGACGAGAGCTGACCGGCTCGCGGACGAGAGCCGAGTGGCTCGCGGACGGACCGGGCACCCGCGGGGTGTCCGGTCCGTTCTCGTTTCGGAAGGCGGCTCGGGCGGTAGCGTGGAGTCGGAAGAGCTGGATGCGAGAAGGCGGTCGAAGCGATGCTGATGCAGGGGTTCGATAACGGGATCATCCCGTTGCTCGGCTACGTCATGCTGGCGCTCGCCGTCGTGGCCTTCGTCCTCGCGCTGACGGCGCGGGAGGACGCCTACCGGGCGGCGGACAAGCAGACCAAGACGTTCTGGCTGGTCATCCTGGGCGTCACCGTTCTGGTGGACTTCTTCCTCGGGATGCTGTTCCTGCAGATCGCGGGCCTGGTGGCGTCCATCGTGTTCTTCGTCGACGTCCGCCCCGCCCTCAAGCAGGTCTCGGGCGGCGGCAACCGGCGCCGGGGCGGCAGCAGTAGCGACGGGCCGTACGGTCCGTACAACGGCGGCCGCTGACCCCGGTCACCCGCTGACCCCGGTCACCCCCCGGCGCGGGAGAGCAGCACCACGGCGACATCGTCGGTGAGCTCGCCGCCGTTGAGGCGCCGCGCCTCGGTGACGGAGGCCTCCAGCAGGGCCTCGCCGGTCAGCCCGTCCTCCAGGTGCCGGTTGATCATGTCGACCATGCCGTCCTGGCCGAGGCGCTCGCGGCCCTCGCCGATCCGGCCCTCGATGAGGCCGTCCGTGTAGAGCATCAGGCTCCAGGTGCCGCCCAGGTCCACCTGGCGGCGGGGCCAGCGGGCCCGGGGGAGCAGCCCGAGCGCCGGGCCGCTGTTCTCGTACGGCAGCAGGCGTGCGGCACGGCCCGGGCGGGAGACCAGCGGGGCCGGGTGGCCGGCCAGGCACAGCCCCGCGCGACGGCCGTCGGGGGAGATGTCGACCGTGCACAGCGTCGCGAAGATCTCCTCGCAGGGCCGCTCCACCTCCAGGACCTCCTGGAGGGTGGCCAGCAGGTCGTCCCCGCACAGACCGGCCAGGGTCAGCGCCCGCCAGGCGATGCGCAGCTCGACGCCGAGGGCCGCCTCGTCGGGGCCGTGGCCGCAGACGTCGCCGATCATGGCGTGGACGGTGCCGTCGGGGGTGCGGACGGCGTCGTAGAAGTCGCCGCCGAGCAGGGCCCGGCTGCGGCCGGGGCGGTAGCGGGCGGCGAAGCGGAGGTCGGAGCCGTCGAGCAGGGGCGTGGGGAGCAGTCCGCGTTCCAGGCGGGCGTTCTCCTGGGCCCGAAGTTTCGATTCTGCGAGCTTGTACTGGGCGATGTCGGCCCGCTTTCTCTCCACGGCGTAGCGGATCGCGCGGCTCAGGAGCCGCCCGTCGAGCTCGTCGCGGAAGAGGAAGTCCTGGGCGCCGACGCGGACGGCCTCGGCGGCGCGCTCGGCGTCGGCCTCGGCGGTGAGTACGAGCACGGCGTGGCGCGGGGCGATGCGCAGGACCTCGCGCAGGGCGCCGAAGCCGTCCTCGCCGGGGCCGGGCAGGGCCAGGTCGAGCAGGACGCAGTGCACGTCGGGTGTGAGCAGCCGGGCGGCCTCGGTGAGGTTGCGGGCGCTGCGGAGCCGGATGCGCTGGCCGTCGGCGTTGAGGATCTCGGGGACGGTGAGACCGCCCGCCGGGTCGTCCTCGACGACGAGCAGGGTCAGCGGGGCGGGGCCGCCGATCTCCGGGGCAGGGGTCTCCCTCTGCCGCGGTACGGGTACGGGCATCGTCTCCGGTTCCTTGCCTCCCCCCGGAAGTGCGCTCATGCGGGCGACCCTAGCGGGCGGGCGTGGGGCGGGGGAATGCCGAGA
The DNA here is from genome assembly GCF_040301925.1 of Streptomyces sp. NPDC000075. Lineage (NCBI taxonomy): Bacteria > Bacillati > Actinomycetota > Actinomycetes > Kitasatosporales > Streptomycetaceae > Streptomyces > Streptomyces sp. NPDC000075. The sequence goes on along the minus strand of NZ_JBEPFL010000019.1, from coordinate 90,062 downwards.
CGGGCGGGGTGCGGCGTCATATGCCCCTATCCCGGCGGAAACCCGCCCACCCGGAATGACCAACGTCACGACCGCCCGAAGCCCCCGGTCACAGGGCGTACGGACCCCGCTGCGCGGGGCGAGGTCCCTGCCCGGCCCCGCCTCCCGGGGCGCGGCGCCGGGCTTCCGGGGGCGGTGGCGCCGGGCTTCCGGGGGCGGTGGCGCCGGGGTTCCGGGGGCGGTGGCGCCGGGGTTCCGGGGGCGGTGGCGCCGGGGTTCCGGGGGCGGTGGCGCCGGGGTTCCGGGGGCGGTGGCGCCCCCCGGACCCTTGACCCGCCCGGCCAGGGTTTACGCGTCGGGGCGGACCACGGCCTTGATCGGCATCGAGCCCGCGCCCGCCAGCGTCACGTTCCGCCCCGGTCGCGGCGCGTGCACGATCGCCCCGTCCCCGACGTACATCCCGACGTGGGTCGCGTCGTCGAAGTAGATGATCAGGTCACCCGGCCGCATGTCCTTCAGCGCGACCTTCGGCAGCAGCCGCAGCTGCTCCTGCGAGGTGCGCGGGATCGGCCGTCCCGCCGCCAGCCACGCCTGCGAGGTCAGCCCGGAGCAGTCGTAGGAGGCCGGCCCCTCCGCTCCCCAGACGTACGGCTTGCCTATCTGCGCGGTGGCGAACTGCACCGCCCGCTTCCCCGCCTCCGAGGCGAGGCCCTTGACGTCCTTCATCGCGCCCGACGACAGCCATGCCGTCTGCGCCTGGTACTGGGCGTCCTGCTCCAGCTGGATCAGCCGGGCCTTCTCCTCGGCCGCCAGCCTGTTCTCCAGGGCCTCCGCCGTCTTGATCTTGTCCTCGATCTCCTTCTTGGCGGCTTCCTTCTTGGCCCGGTTGTCCTCCATCTTCTGCCAGAGGGCGCCCGCGTCCTTCGCGTACCGCTCCAAGTCGGCCTGGGTGCGCGTCAGTTCGGCCAGCAGGTCCGTGGTGGCCTTCTCGCCCTGCCGCAGCCGGCCCGCCCCGTCGAGGAAGTCGGACGGGCTGTCGCTCAGGGCGAGGCGCGCGCCCGGCGGCAGGCCGCCCGAGCGGTACTGGGCGCGGGCGGCGGCGCCCGCGCGGTCCTTCAGGGTGGAGATCCGGTCCTGGCCGGCCACCACCAGCTTGGCGATCTCGACGATCCGCTCGGACTGCGCCTTGGTTTCGCTCTCCGCGAGGTTGTAGGCGTCCGTCGCGCTGCCGGCCTGCCGGTAGAGGTCCTCTATCTCCTTGCGGACCTGCTCCAGCGTCTTGGCGCCGGGCTCCGGCGCGGGCGCCGCCGGCGCGGACGGGGCAGCCGGGGCCGACGGGGAGGCCGGCGCCGCCGGCGCCGCGTACGCCGTGCCCGTCGTCAGACCGGGGGCCGCCAGTATCGCCATCGCGCACAGCAGCGTCAGGGCGGACGCCCCTCTCCGGCGCGACGACACTCGCTTCACGGTCCCCATGGCTCCCCCAGGCGCCCCGAGTCAGAACCGGCATCACCCGGCATCAGATCTGACTATTCATCAGTAACTTCGCACTGTCTCCGGGATGGTGCCACGAACCGGCGAATTCCAACACCCTCCGGATTCCGCTCCGATCACGACCCGCCACGCAGCGTCCATCCCGCACGGCTCAACGGGCCGCCTCCACCCCCGGTTCCCCGCCACGCGAGGTTCACCCCGCCGGGCGCAACGCCTCCCAGCGCACCGTCAGTTCCCCCTGCCTCCACCGCACCGGCCCGTCCGCCAGCGGCCAGTCACCCGCCAGCGCCCGCGCCGTCCGGATCCACCGCTGCCGCGCCCCGTAGGAGGCGTACGGCGCGGCCGCCGCCCACGCCCGGTCGAAGTCCCGCAGGAACGCGTGCACCGCCTCCCCCGGCACGTTCCGGTGGATCAGCGCCTTCGGCAGCCGCTCCGCCAGGTCCGACGGCCGCTCCAGCGAACCCAGCCGCGTCGCGAACGTCACCGTCCTCGGCCCCTCCGGCCCCAGCGCCACCCACACGTGCCGCCGGCCGATCTCGTCACAGGTCCCCTCCACCAGCAGCCCCTCCGGAGCCAGCCGCCCGCACAGCCGCTCCCAGACCGCCTCGACCTGCTCCTCGTCGTACTGCCGCAGCACGTTCGCCGCACGGATCAGCGCCGGCCGCTCCCCGCCCTCCAGCGGCACCTCGAACCCCCCGTGCCGGAAACTCAGCCCCTCCCGCTCGTACGGCTTCGCCCCCGCCACCCGCGCCGGCTCGATCTCGATCCCGACCACCCGCACCCCCGGCGCCGCCTCCCGCAGCCGCGCCAGCAGCTCCACCGCCGTCCACGGCGCCGCCCCGTACCCGAGGTCCACCGCGACCGGAGCCTGCGCCCGGCGCAGCGCCGCCCCGTGCACGGCGGCGATCCAGCGGTCCATGCGCCGCAGCCGGTTCGGGTTCGTCGTCCCGCGCGTCACGGTGCCCACAGGGCGCTTCGGGGGTGGCGGAGTGCTGCGGGAGACCATGCGCCGAGCGTAAGCGGAGCCGCGGGCCCGCAAAAAAATCCGGCGTCCCGAGCAGGAAGTTGCCGTCCCCCGGAATGCGGGGGACGGCCATCCGGGTTGCACTCCTTGCAGGGCGCCGCGCGCGCTCCCGCACGCATGCCGTCACACCGTGCCGCCCCACCGGCACCCCGCACAGCCCGCCGTCCGCGCGATCCGAGCGAGAGGAACTGCTCCCTTGAGCCAGTACGTGTCCCGCATCGGCGGCAGCATCAGCGGCCGCATCGCCGCCGCCCGCGGCGCCCGCCAGGACGCGCCCCGCCTGCGCCTCCCGGCCGTCGGCCACCACCGCAAGCCCCGCCGCGTGGCCATGCTCAGCGTGCACACCTCACCCCTGCACCAGCCGGGCACCGGCGACGCCGGCGGCATGAACGTCTACATCGTGGAGCTCGCCCGCCGCCTCGCCGCGATCAACATCGAGGTGGAGATCTTCACCCGGGCCACCACCGGCGGCCTGCCGCCCGTCGTCGAGCTCGCCCCCGGCGTCCTCGTCCGGCACGTGGACGCCGGCCCCTACGAGGGCCTCGCCAAGGAAGAGCTCCCCGCCCAGCTGTGCGCCTTCACCCACGGCGTCATGCAGGCCTGGGCCGGGCACCGCCCCGGCTACTACGACCTCGTCCACTCCCACTACTGGCTCTCGGGGCACGTCGGCTGGCTCGCCGCCGAACGCTGGGGCGTCCCCCTCGTCCACGCCATGCACACCATGGCCAAGGTCAAGAACGCCGCCCTCGCCGAGGGCGACACCCCCGAGCCCGCCGCCCGCGTCATCGGCGAGACCCAGATCGTCGCCGCCGCCGACCGGCTCATCGCGAACACCGCCGAAGAGGCCGACGAACTCGTACGGCACTACGAGGCCGACCCCGGCAAGGTGGCCGTCGTCCACCCCGGCGTCAACCTCGACCGCTTCACCGTCGGCGACGGCCGCGCCGCCGCCCGCGCCCGGCTCGGCCTGCCCCAGGACGCCGTCATACCGCTGTTCGCCGGACGCATCCAGCCCCTCAAGGCCCCCGACATCCTGCTGCGCGCCGTCGCCGAACTCGTCGACCGCGACCCCGCCCTGCGCGGCCGCCTCTTCGTCCCCGTCGTCGGCGGCCCCAGCGGCAGCGGCCTCGCCAAGCCCGAGGGGCTCCAGAAGCTCGCCGCGAAACTCGGCATCACCGACCTCGTCCACTTCCACCCGCCCGTGGCCCAGGACCGGCTCGCCGACTGGTTCCGGGCGGCGTCCGTGCTGGTCATGCCCTCCTACAACGAGTCCTTCGGACTGGTCGCCATCGAGGCCCAGGCCACGGGCACGCCCGTCCTCGCCGCCGCCGTGGGGGGCCTGCCCGTCGCCGTCGACGACGGGACCACCGGCATCCTCGTCCCCGGCCACGACCCCGTCGACTACGCCCGCGCCCTGCGCCGCTTCGTCGACGAACCCGGCCTCACCGACCGGATGGGCGGCGCCGCCGCACGGCACGCCCAGCACTTCGGCTGGGACACCGCCGCCAGCGGAACCGCCGACGTGTACACCGCAGCCATGCATGATCACCGCCGTCGCGTACGCTCCCACCATGGCTGACACCGCCGCGATCATCGAGTCCACGCTGGCCGGCGCCGAGCTGCCCTGGGAGAGCCCGCAGCCCGGCACGTACGTCGTCCAGCTGCCCGGCACCCGCAAGCTGAGCACCACCTGCTCCCTGCGGATCGGACGCCACTCGCTGTCGGTGAACGCGTTCGTGATCCGCCACCCCGACGAGAACGAGGCCGGCGTCCACCGCTGGCTGCTGGAACGCAACCTCAAGCTGTACGGGATGGCGTACGCGGTCGACCAGCTCGGCGACGTCTACCTCACGGCGCGGCTCCCCCTCTCCGTGGTCACCCCGGACGACCTGGACCGCCTCCTCGGCACGGTCCTGGAGGCGGCGGACGGGGCGTTCAACACCCTCCTGGAGCTCGGGTTCGCGAGCGCGATCCGGCGCGAGTACGCATGGCGCACGGCGCGGGGGGAGTCCACCCACAACCTGGACGCCTTCAAACACCTGACCCGCCCAACCCCTGCCTGACGCGCCGCTCGCACCGCTCGGCCCTGGCGGGCCCCCCGTTCCCAGGGGCTCCGCCCCTGACCCCGATACCGGCCGCTCCGCGCCCGGTGCGCTCAAACGCCGCGCGGGCTATGTGTAGCCCGCGCAGCGTTTGAGGCGCTGGGGTCCGGGGGCGGAGCCCCCGGGGAACGGGCGAAGGGCGGGGCGGGGAGACGGCTCCGCGCAGCGGGGCCCCGCGCCCCCGGCCCCTACGCCTCGGCCGGTGCCGCCACCGCGGCCGCGCCGGAGCCCGCGGCCGGGCCGGAGGCGGTGGTGGACGCCGTCCGGGTGGGAGCCGGGGCCGGCTCTGCCTCCGGCAGCCCCCGCATCAGGAACCAGTACCCACCCGCGGCCACCGTCCCCAGGACACCCGTCGACGCCCACAGCCACCCGGCCCCCCACCGGTCGATCACGAACCCCGACATCAGCGGGGCCACCAGCGACGCCACCGCCCAGGACATCGTGTACATCCCCTGGTACCGCCCCCGCCCCCGCACCGGAGACAGCCGTACCACCAGCGACATCTGCGTCGGCGCGTTCACGATCTCCGCCAGCGTCCACACGCACACCGCCAGCGCGTACGACCACAGCGGACCCGCGAACGCCGTCAGCGCGAACCCGTACCCGACCAGCAGCGACGACACCACCAGCAGCCGTCGCGGGTCACGGTCCTCGATGAACCGGGTCACCGGCAGCTGGAGCGCCACGATCAGCACCCCGTTCACCGCGATGACCAGCCCGTACTCCCCGGGCGAGAACCCGGCCGCGCCCATCGCCACCGGCAGGCCCACCGAGCCCTGCGTGTAGATCAGCGAGATCAGGAACGACAGCCCGACGATCCCCATGAACCGCCCGTCCCGCAGCACGGCCCCCAGCCCGACCTCGGCCCCGGACGACTCGGGGTCCTCCCCGGCCCCCGCGGCCGCCTCCGGCCGCGACTCCGGCAGCTTCACGAACACCAGCACCGCGCACAGCAGCGTCAGCGCCGCCTCGCCCAGGAACCCGGCCAGGTAGCTGTACTCGGCGACCAGCCCCGCCGCCACCGAGCTCACCGCGAAGCCCAGGTTGATCGCCCAGTAGTTCAGCGCGAAGGCCCGTACCCGGTCCTCCGGCCGGACGATGTCCGCCATCATCGCCTGCACCGCCGGCCGGGAGGCGTTCGAGGTCATCCCGACCAGCATCGCCACCGCCGCGATCGCCGCCGGGTGCTCCATGAACCCCAGCAGCGCCACCGACCCGGCCGTCGAGACCTGCGCCACCAGCATCGTCGGCCGCCGCCCCAGCCGGTCGGCCATCACCCCCGCCACCAGCGAGGACGCCACCCCGCCCAGCCCGTGCAGGGCGGCCACGAGTCCCGCGAAGGAGGCCGAATAGCCCCGCTCCAGGGTCAGGTACAAAGCCATGAACGTGGCGACGAAGGCCCCGAGCCGGTTGACGAGCGTGCTCGCCCACAGCCACCAGAACGCGCGCGGCAGACCCGAGACGCTCTCCCGGGCGGACCGGCGCAGACGGGCAAAGGACATAAGGATTCCCCCGGGCGGTGTAAGTGTCACTGATCCGCCCGGCACGTTACGAGAGGGGCTCGCCGCCCGCCACTCAATTGACGCCGGACGTCAATCGGACCGCCCCGGGACCGCCCCCCGACCGCGCGCGAGCGCCCCCGGCCGTCCACTAGGCTCGTACGCATGGCCGACGCACCGTACAAGCTGATCCTCCTCCGCCACGGCGAGAGCGAATGGAACGCGAAGAACCTGTTCACCGGCTGGGTGGACGTCAACCTCAACGAGAAGGGCGAGAAGGAGGCGGTCCGCGGCGGTGAGCTGCTCAAGGACGCCGGTCTGCTCCCCGACGTCGTGCACACCTCCCTCCAGAAGCGCGCCATCCGCACCGCGCAGCTGGCCCTGGAGTCCGCCGACCGCCACTGGATCCCCGTCCACCGCTCCTGGCGCCTGAACGAGCGCCACTACGGCGCCCTCCAGGGCAAGGACAAGGCCCAGACCCTCGCCGAGTTCGGCGAGGAGCAGTTCATGCTGTGGCGCCGCTCGTACGACACCCCGCCGCCGGCCCTCGAGGACGGCACCGAGTTCTCCCAGTCCGCGGACCCGCGCTACGCCTCCATCCCGCCGGAGCTGCGCCCGCGCACGGAGTGCCTCAAGGACGTCGTCGTCCGCATGCTCCCGTACTGGTACGACGCGATCGTCCCCGACCTCCTCGACGGCCACACCGTCCTGGTCGCCGCGCACGGCAACTCCCTGCGCGCCCTGGTCAAGCACCTCGACGGCATCTCCGACGCCGACATCGCGGGCCTGAACATCCCGACCGGCATCCCGCTCTCCTACGAGCTCGACGCCGACTTCAAGCCCCTCACCCCGGGCGGCACCTACCTCGACCCGGAGGCCGCGGCGGCCGCCATCGAGGCCGTGAAGAACCAGGGCAAGAAGTAACAAGCACGGTGATCATGCCTCCCACCTGCGCGTACGGCGCCGGTGGGAGGCATTTTTCGCGCGCGGCGGGGCCCGGTCGTCCTTAAGATCCGCACCATGGCAACACGACTTGTGCAGATCAACATGAAGGCCGTGGACGACGCCGCGCTCGGCCGGTTCTGGGCCGCGGCGCTCGGCTGGGGCATCGACAGCGAGGGGCCCGGGGTGACCAACCTCGAACCCGTCGGGTTCGCCTACCCCGACCCCGCGGCCGTCTGCATCGACCTCATCGCCCGCCCGGAACCCAAGACGGGCAAGAACCGGGTGCACCTCGACCTCGCCACCACCTCGGCCGCCCACCAGGCGGAGCTGGTCGCACGCCTGAAGGACCTCGGCGCCACCCTCGCCGACGTCGGCCAGGGCGACGTCCCCTGGACGGTCATGGCCGACCCCGAGGGCAACGAGTTCTGCGTACTGGAGCCCCGCGACGTCTACCGGGACACCGGGCCGATCGCCGCCGTGGTCGTCGACTGCGCCGACCCGCGCGAGATGGCCCGCTTCTGGAGCGGGGCGATGGACTGGACCCTGCACGAGGTCACCGACGACCAGGCGACCCTGCGCTCCTCCCAGGGCGTCGGCCCCTACCTGGAGTTCCTGCGCACCCCCGACACCAAGAACGGCTGGAACCGCGTCCACCTCGACGTCGCCCCCTACTCCGGCGGCGACCCGAAGTCGGAGGCGGCCCGCCTGCGCGCCCTGGGCGCCACCGACGCCCCCGGCATGGACCCGTCGGCCATCTCCTGGACGGTCCTGGCCGACCCCGAGGGCAACGAGTTCTGCCTCCTGAGCCCCCGCTGACACCCCCGGACGGGGGTGTCAAGCCACGGGATCCAGGGGCATGACGGGGGACCCGCCGGCGGGGCCTACTCGAAGGGCGGGACCGGCCGGAACCGGCGGCCCGCCCCACATCCCCGGAACCAGGAGGCCCCCATGTCCCGCATCCCCCGTCCCCTCAGGCTCGCGCTGCTCACCGCATCGGCCTCGCTGGCCGCCGCCGGCGTCCTGCTCCCCACCGGCGCGCTCGCCGCGCCGGCGGCGACGTCCCACCTCACCGCCCCGGCCGGCGGGCACCGCCACCACCACGACGAGGACTCCGGGCACCGGGGGACCGGCGAGGGCACCGGCACCGGCCCGGTCCTCGGCGACGAGCAGGGGACTCCGCCGCGGCCCGCCGACCCCCAGCCCGACGGCGTGATCCCCGCCGACCGCTGCAAGGACCCGAAGGTCGCCCCCGGCCTGTGCGTCGACGGCAAGCCGCTGCCGAAGGGCGACGGACACGTCGTCGTCCCCGAGGGGACCTACGTGCCGAGCCCCACCGGCAGCTCCACCGTCGAACTGGCGGTATGAGCCGCCACGCGCGAGGGCCCCGTCCGACGGATCGGACGGGGCCCTCCTGGCTTCACGGGCGGCGGCGGCCGTCAGCCCCCGCACTGGCAGGGGGCACCGGACTGGCAGCCGCAGCCGCAGCCGGAGCCGCAGCCGCAGGCCGCGAGCAGGGGCAGGCGCAGGGGCTCCGGACGGGGCGGCTGCTCCTGCTCCGGGGTGATGGGGACGGGGGAATCGGGCATGGATCCTCCTCGCAGGCGGCGTACGGGACGTCGTAGTGCCTTCGCCTCATTCATGCCCAGCCACACCGGCGCGTCAACGGCGCATTGGGGCGCGGGAGCGGCCCCGCACGGGACCGCCCGGACGCCCCCCGCGGCCCCCGCTCAGACGCCCTCGACCTGCGTCGGCTGCTGGAGCTCGTCCGCGTGCTCACCCGTCACCAGGTACACCACGCGCTTGGCCACCGACACCGCGTGGTCGGCGAACCGCTCGTAGTAGCGGCCCAGCAGCGTCACGTCCACGGCCGTCTCGATGCCGTGCTTCCAGCGGTCGTCCATCAGGTGCTGGAAGAGGGTGCGGTGCAGCTGGTCCATCTCGTCGTCGTCCTGCTCCAGCTGGAGGGCCAGGTCGACGTCCTTCGTGATGATGACCTCGGCCGCCTTCGCCATCAGGCGCTGCGCCAGCTGCCCCATCTCCAGGATCGTGGCGTGCAGGTCGCGCGGTACCGCACGGTCCGGGAACCGCAGCCGGGCCAGCTTCGCCACGTGCTGCGCCAGGTCGCCCGAGCGCTCCAGGTCGGCGCTCATGCGCAGCGAGGTGACGACGATGCGCAGGTCGGTGGCGACCGGCTGCTGGCGGGCCAGCAGGGCGATGGCGCGCGCCTCCAGGTCGTGCTGGAGGTCGTCGACCTTCTGGTCGGCGGCGATGACGCTCTCGGCGAGCTTCAGGTCCGCGTCGAGCATGGAGGTCGTGGCCCGCCCGATCGCGGAACCGACGAGCCGGGCCATCTCGACCAGGCTCTCTCCGATCGAGTCCAGTTCCTCGTGGTACGCGTCGCGCATGTGTCCTTCTCCTGCCTGCTTGCCTACTACTCGCTACTGCTACTGCCGTGGACTTCCGTGCCCCACGTTGACACGTTCGGGCGCCAACGCGTCCGACTCCGGCACCACAAATGAATCAGCACCGTCGCCAGGGTGAACTCTGGGCGACGACTGTTCGAGCTGCCACCCGAACGGCTGTGGAAGTGTCGTAGCGGCTGCTTAACCTGGACACATGGACGTGAACGCGGCGGTCGCCGCAGCTGCGGCGATCGCCGGTCTCTGCACCGGTGTCATCGCCATGCTGGCGTTCCGCTGGAGCGAGCGCGACCAAGCCCGCCCCACGAGGAGCTCCATGCGCCCCGACATCAACGCGGTGCTCCCGCCCGGCGTGGACACGGTGCTCTCCGTACTCCGCTCCTCCGCCGTCGTCCTCGACGAGGGCGACGCGGTGGTCAAGGCCAGCTCGGCGGCTTACGCCCTGGGTCTGGTCCGCGGCGGGAAGCTCGCCGTGGAGCCCATGCTCCACATGGCCCGTGACACCCGCCGGGACGGTGAGATACGCCAGATCGAACTCGACCTGCCCCGGCGCGGGACCGGCCGCGGCGAGGCCCTCGCGGTCTCCGCCCGCGTCGCCCCGCTGGGCTCCCGGCTGGTGCTGCTGCTGGTCGAGGACCTCACCGAGGCCCGCCGCATCGAAGCGGTGCGCCGTGACTTCGTCGCGAACGTCTCGCACGAGCTGAAGACGCCGGTCGGCGCGATCTCCCTGCTCTCCGAGGCGGTCATGGACGCGTCGGACGACCCCGAGGCGGTCACCCGCTTCGCGGGCCGCATGCAGATCGAGGCCACCCGCCTGATCAACCTCGTACAGGAGCTCATCGACCTCTCCCGGGTGCAGAACGACGAGGCACTGGAGGACGCCGAGCCGGTACGGGTGGACACGCTCGTGGCGGAGGCCATCGACCGCTGCCGGCACACGGCCACCTCCAAGCAGATCACCATGGCCGCCGGCGGCACCGCCGACCTGCGGGTGTGGGGACACCGGGGGCAGCTGGCCGCGGCCCTCGGCAACCTGGTCGAGAACGCCGTGAACTACAGCCCGGCCCGCACCCGCGTCGGCATCGCCGCGCGCCGGGTGACCGCGCCGGGCGGAGACTTGATCGAGATAGCCGTGACCGACCAGGGCATAGGCATCCCGGAGAAGGACCGCGAGCGCGTCTTCGAGCGCTTCTACCGCGTCGACCCGGCCCGCTCCCGCGCCACCGGCGGAACCGGACTGGGCCTCGCCATCGTGAAGCACGTGGCGGCCTCGCACGGCGGGGAGGTGTCGGTGTGGAGCTCCGAGGGCCAGGGCTCCACGTTCACCCTGCGGCTCCCCGAGGCGCCCGCGCCGGCCCCGGCGACCGCCTCCGAACCCGCCAGACCCCAGCTTGACCCAGAACCAGTCGTCCCCTCCCCGGAGGTCCTTCCGTGACCCGAGTGCTCGTCGTCGAGGATGAGGAATCCTTCAGCGACGCCCTGTCCTACATGCTCCGCAAGGAAGGCTTCGAGGTCGCGATCGCCGCGACGGGGCCCGACGGGCTCGACGAGTTCGAGCGCAACGGCGCCGACCTCGTCCTCCTGGACCTGATGCTGCCCGGCCTGCCGGGCACCGAGGTCTGCCGGCAGCTGCGCGGCCGCTCCAACGTCCCCGTGATCATGGTGACCGCCAAGGACAGCGAGATCGACAAGGTCGTCGGGCTGGAGATAGGAGCCGACGACTACGTGACGAAGCCCTTCTCCTCCCGCGAGCTGGTCGCCCGCATCCGCGCGGTCCTGCGCCGCCGCGGCGAGCCGGAGGAGGTCACCCCGGCGGCCCTGGAGGCCGGTCCGGTACGGATGGACGTGGACCGGCACGTGGTCACCGTCGGCGGCGCCAAGGTGGACCTCCCGCTCAAGGAGTTCGACCTGCTGGAGATGCTGCTGCGCAACGCGGGCCGCGTGCTGACCCGTATGCAGCTGATCGACCGGGTCTGGGGCGCGGACTACGTCGGCGACACCAAGACCCTCGACGTCCACGTCAAGCGCCTGCGCGCCAAGATCGAGCCGGACCCGGGCGCGCCGCGCTACCTGGTCACGGTCCGCGGCCTGGGCTACAAGTTCGAGCCGTAGCCCTGCCGGGCGTGAAAAGGGGAAGGGGCCCCGGCCGCGATGCGGCCGGGGCCCCTTCCTTCGTGCGTCAGTGGCCGGCGCCGTGCGAGGCCGAGGGGGAGCCCGAGGGGCTGCCCGAGGCGGAACCCGACGGGGTGGCGGCCGGGGAGCCCGACGGGCCGGCGGACGGGGAGGCGGAGGCCGAGCCCGAGGGGGCCGGCGTCGCACCGGCGGCCGGGGCCTCGGTGGGGCCGTAGCCGGCGTACATGCCGGTGGCCGGGACGACGTAGGCCTCCAGCTTCACGTCACCGGCGGTGCTGAGCTGGAAGGTCATCTCCTGCACGTTGCCGTTCTGGACGGCCTCGCGGCCACCCTCGACGACGGCGGAGGCGTTGCCCTTGCCGCCGAGGACCACGGAGCCGCCGGCGGGCACGGTGACCTTGCCGGAGCCCTCGGCGCCCTTGAGGGTCACCTTGGACTTGCCACCCGCCAGGGTGATCGCGTCCAGGGTCTGGTCCTTGGTGCCGGAGTTGAAGAGGGTCGCCGAGACGGAGGCCGGGCCCTTCTTCTCCTTGTCGCCCTTGGTGATCACCAAGGCGTTCTGGACCTTGATGTCGCCCTTGGTGACGGCGGCGTTGTCCGGCTTGATCTGGAGAGTCTGCGCGTCGTTGCCCGCGCCGCACGCGGCAAGCGAGGCGAGCGAGAACACTACGGCGGAAGCGGCGAGGGCGCCGCGTCGAAGGCTGCGGCTCACGGCGGCGGCAACTCCTTGGACGTACGGACGGGACGGTGGGCTCTCGGAGCGGCCGAGGTAAAGCCGCCCTAAGGGTGTGTCAGCGGGCTTAGGTTACCGAGCCGCCACCCCGCCCCCGCACCCGACCCTCCGCAGTGCGCGCACGGCGCCGCACGGGTGCGCGATCTTGCATTCCGCTATCCCCCGGGAGGGTCCTTCGATGATCGAATTCAGGCATTCCCTCGAACGCCGGTCCGTGATCAATTCCCGATTGGGCCGGATCCCGCTCCGTACGGGTGGCCGCCAGTCGAACGGAGTACGTCGGTTTCCTGTCCTGGAACCCGGCAAAACGGGACGTACGTCACACTGGTGGGTGCACCCGCCAGGTGTAACGTGGTCGTTTCGCCCGGTCCGCACAGCGCCTCCGACCTGCGAATACCCCCCTCCGGAAGCCTTTCGCAGCACGTTCGTGTCGCTGTTGTCAAGCCCCGAGATGTGCCCTGACCTGCGAAAACGCCATTCATAACAGTCAGTTCTCGTGTTACCCTGGATAGCCACGGAAGGGGTACCTGTCACATGACGTTCAAGGTTGGCGACACCGTGGTCTATCCCCATCACGGGGCCGCGCTGATCGAGGCCATCGAAACTCGCCAGATCAAAGGCGTGGACAAGACCTACTTGGTGCTCAAGGTCGCCCAGGGCGACCTGACGGTTCGTGTGCCTGCGGACAATGCGGAGTTCGTCGGTGTTCGCGACGTAGTCGGCCAGGACGGGCTGGACCGGGTCTTCGAGGTGCTCCGCGCACCGTACGCAGAAGAGCCCACGAACTGGTCCCGTCGCTACAAGGCAAATCTGGAGAAGCTCGCTTCGGGCGATGTCATCAAGGTCGCCGAAGTGGTGCGCGACCTGTGGCGTCGTGAGCGTGAGCGCGGGCTTTCCGCCGGTGAGAAGCGGATGCTCGCGAAGGCGCGTCAGATTCTGGTGAGCGAGCTCGCGCTCGCCGAGAACACGAACGAGGACAAGGCCGAGGCCCTCCTCGACGAGGTGCTCGCGTCCTGACGCTCACGCATCTCGATCAAGCACTGTGATCATCAAGCACGGGGATCACTGTGTGCCGCGGTGCCCGATGACTGGCCCTCTCCTCCGCGAGAGGGCTGTTGCCGGGCGCTGCGGCATGTCTGCGTCCGCTTCCGCTTCCGCTTCCGCCTCTGCTGCGTCCACGTACGCAGCCACGTACCCCACCTGGCGTGCCGGGTCCGGGCAGCCGGCTCGACCGGTCGTCACGGAAGGGGCGAGGGCGTCGCACCCGGCACCCTTCAGGCCATACCCATGTCGGCCGAAGTCACAAACCTGGCTCGGAGCTACTGATGTCTGACGAATCGCGCCCCCACCGCACCGCCGCGGTGATCCCGGCCGCCGGCCGCGGGGTACGCCTGGGCCCCGGCGCCCCCAAGGCCCTGCGGGCCCTCGGCGGGACCCCGATGCTGGTCCACGCCGTCCGCGCCATGGCCCGCTCCCGAGCGGTCTCCCTCGTCGTGGTCGTCGCCCCGCCCGACGGGGCCACCGAGGTGCGCCACCTCCTCGACGAGCACCCGCTCCCTGGGGGCACCCCCGGCGGTAGCTGGGGGAGGACCGACGTCCTCGTCGTCCCCGGCGGCGAAACCCGCCAGGAGTCCGTGCGCGCCGGCCTGGACGCCCTCCCCGCCGACGTCACCTCCGTCCTCATCCATGACGCGGCCCGCCCCCTGGTCCCCGTCGAGACCGTGGACTCCGTCGTGGAGGCCGTCCGCGACGGCGCCCCCGCCGTCGTCCCCGCCCTGCCGCTCGCCGACACCGTCAAGGAGGTCGAGCCCGGCCGCCCCGGCGAGCCCGAGCCCGTCCTCGGCACCCCCGAGCGCGCCCGGCTGCGCGCCGTGCAGACCCCGCAGGGCTTCGACCTCAAGACCCTCCTGCACGCGCACGAGACCATCGCCGTGAGCGGCGAGGGCGCCACCGACGACGCCGGAATGGTGGAACGCACCGGGGTCACCGTCGTGGTCGTCCCCGGCCACGAGGAGGCCTTCAAGGTCACCCGCCCCCTCGACCTGGTCCTCGCCGAGGCCGTACTCGCCCGCAGGAGGGCCACCGATGCCTACTAGTCCCGCAGGTTCCGGGGAGTCCGCCGCGACGCCCGCCGCCCCCCTGATCCCGCTCGTCGGGATCGGCACCGACGTGCACGCCTTCGAGACCGGGCGCGAGCTGTGGTGCGCCGGCCTGCTGTGGGAGGGCGAGGACGGCCTCGCCGGGCACTCCGACGGCGACGTCGCCGCCCACGCCGCCTGCGACGCCCTCTTCTCCGCCGCCGGCGTCGGCGACCTCGGCGCCCACTTCGGCACCTCCCGCCCCGAGTGGTCCGGCGCCGCCGGCGTCACCCTGCTGGCGGAGGCCGCCCGGATCGTCCGCGCCGAGGGCTTCGAGATCGGCAACATCGCGATCCAGGTGATCGGCGTACGCCCGAAGATCGGCAAGCGGCGCGAAGAAGCGCAGAAGGCGCTCGCGGAGGCGGCGGGCGCCCCCGTCTCCGTCTCCGGCACCACCACCGACGGACTCGGCCTCACCGGCCGCGCCGAAGGCCTCGCCGCCATCGCCACCGCCCTCGTCTACCGGGCGAACCGGGACTGAGTACGGGATACCTCCCGGAAGGCGGCCGTTACGGATGTCAGGCCGCCGACGGCGGATGTCACCTCTTCGGCAACAAAGCGTCCCCGCGACCTCAAACGGTCGCGGGGCACTGCCACAGGCGCACTACCCTGGATGCCGTGACTATTCGCCTGTACGACACCAGCGCCCGGCAGATCCGCGACTTCACCCCGCTCACGCCGGGCTGCGTCTCGATCTACCTCTGTGGTGCCACCGTGCAGGCGGCGCCGCACATCGGGCACATCCGCTCCGGCCTCAACTTCGACATGATGCGCCGCTGGTTCACCTACCGCGGCTACGACGTGACCTTCATCCGCAACGTCACGGACATCGACGACAAGATCATCACCAAGTCGGCCGAGCAGGGCCGCCCCTGGTGGTCCATCGGCTACGAGAACGAGCGCGCCTTCAACGACGGCTACGCCGCCCTCGGCTGCCTGCCGCCCACCTACGAGCCCCGCGCCACCGGCCACGTCACCGAGATGGTCGAGATGATGCGCGGCCTCATCGAGCGCGGCCACGCCTACGAGGCCGACGGCAACGTCTACTTCGACGTGCGCTCCTTCCCCGGCTACCTGGAGCTCTCGAACCAGGAGCTCGACAACCTCCTCCAGCCCTCCGCCGAGGGCGAGACCGGCAAGCGCGACCCCCGCGACTTCGCCATGTGGAAGGCCGCCAAGCCCGGCGAGCCCTCCTGGGAGACCCCCTGGGGCCGCGGCCGCCCCGGCTGGCACCTCGAGTGCTCCGCCATGGCGCACAAGTACCTCGGCTCCGCCTTCGACATCCACGGCGGCGGCCTGGACCTGATCTTCCCGCACCACGAGAACGAGATCGCCCAGGCCAAGGCCTTCGGCGACGAGTTCGCCAACTTCTGGGTGCACAACGCCTGGGTCACCATGTCCGGCGAGAAGATGTCCAAGTCGCTCGGCAACTCGGTGCTCGTCTCCGAGATGGTCAAGCAGTGGCGCCCGATCGTCCTGCGCTACTACCTCGGCACCCCGCACTACCGCTCGATGATCGAGTACAGCGAGGAGGCGCTGCGCGAGGCCGAGTCCGCGTTCGCGCGCATCGAGGGCTTCTGCCAGCGCGTCATCGAGAAGGCGGGCGGGCCCGTCGAGGCCGCCGCCGAGGTGCCGCCGGCCTTCGCCGAGGCGATGGACGACGACCTGGGCGTGCCCGGGGCCCTCGCGATCGTCCACACCACCGTCCGCCAGGGCAACAGCGCGCTCGCCGCGGACGACAAGGACGCGGCCATCGCCCGCCTGGCCGAGGTGCGGGCCATGCTCGGCGTCCTCGGCCTGGACCCGCTCGACCCCCAGTGGGCCGGCGAGTCCGACCGCGGCGAGGAACTGCACGGCGCCGTGGACACCCTCGTACGCCTCGTCCTGGACCAGCGCGAGTCCGCCCGGGCCCGCAAGGACTGGGCGACCGCCGACGCCATCCGCGACCAGCTCCAGCAGTCCGGCCTGGTCATCGAGGACAGCCCCACCGGCCCGCGCTGGACGCTCGGCCCGCGCTGACCCGGACCTGATCCGGACCCGTCCGGGCCCGGTCCACAGCCGGACCGGACCCGCTCGGACCAGCGCCGTTGTGCCGCCCGGCCCTCCGGACGGCACACTCTTCATACGTACATATCGCAGCACGAACGAAAACAGGTAGAGGTCATGGCCGGGAACAGCCAGCGCAGGAACCGCCGCACGTCCAACAAGAAGGGCGCCACGGTCGGCAGCGGTGGCCAGCGGCGCAAGGGCCTGGAAGGCAAGGGCCCCACGCCCAAGGCGGAGGACCGCAAGAAGCACAAGGCGAACCGCATCGCCAACGCCATGGCCCGCCAGGCCGCCAAGCGCCGCCCCGCCCCCCGCCGCGGCGGCCCCAAGGGCAGCAGCGAGATGGTCGTCGGCCGCAACCCCGTCTTCGAGGCCCTGCGCGACGGCGTCCCCGCCACCACCCTCTACGTGCAGCAGTTCATCGACAACGACGAGCGCGTCCGCGACGCCCTCAAGCTCGCCGGCGAACGCGGCAACATCAACCTGATGGAAGCCCCGCGCCCCGAGCTCGACCGCATGACCAACGGGCTCAACCACCAGGGCCTCGTCCTCCAGGTCCCGCCGTACGAGTACGCGCACCCCGAGGACCTCACCGACGCCGCCTACGACAACGGCGAGGAACCCCTCATCGTCGCCCTCGACGGCGTCACCGACCCGCGCAACCTCGGCGCCATCGTCCGCTCCGTCTCCGCCTTCGGCGGCCACGGCGTGGTCATCCCCGAGCGCCGCGCCGCCGGCATGACCGCCGGCGCCTGGAAGACCTCCGCCGGCACCGCCGCCCGCACCCCGGTCTCCCGCGTCACCAACCTCACCCGCGCCCTCCAGGAGTACAAGAAGGCCGGCATCACCGTCGTCGGCCTCGCCGCGGAAGGCACCCACGAGGTCCAGGACCTGGAGGCCCTCGGCGGCCCCGTCGTCATCGTCGTCGGCTCCGAGGGCAAGGGCCTCGGCCGCCTCGTCGGCGAGAACTGCGACTACCTCGTCCGCATCCCCATGCCGGGCGGCGCCGAGTCCCTCAACGCGGGCGTCGCCGCCGGCGTCGTCCTCTACGAGGCCGCCCGCCGCCGCGCCACCCGCGGCCGCGTCTGACCTCGTCAGCCGTACGGGCCACCCCCGGGCCGCCACCTTGATCCACTCGGCCCACCGGACATGACCCGTGAGCGTGTCGCCCCGCCCCTTCCGGGCGGGGCGACTTGATCTTGACGGGTCTCGGACAGATCCCTGCTGTCAAGGCAGTGTCCTAAACACTGATCACTCGGTTAGATGAGTGTGGACACCAGAACGTCAGGGTTCGACGACCAGCCCGCGCTGAGCATGGTCAAGGTGCCGTGCGACCCCGCACAGGTCATCGTCAACCACGCCAGCTTCCGCGTGCGGCTCGCACCGAGCCCGAGCGCGCGTTCCAAGCCCGCGAACGCCCCCGGCCCCGGCCGCGCACCGGTCCTGGCCGCCGGAGCCGTCGCGGCCGCCGGAGCCACCCGCCGCCGCGCCCCCGTCGTCTGGAGCGGCAAGACCGCCCCCGGCGACGACGCCGCGGCCACGGGCGGACTCCTCCAGGCCGTCCGCGAAGCCGGACGCGGCCACGACGACTACGACGGCGGCGCCACCCAGACCATCCCCCGGGTGGACCTCGCGCGCGACCTCACCGAGGACACCCTCGCCACCCCCACCGTCATCGGCCAGCGCACCTACGCCGACCCCGACGAGACGCGCCCCCTGGCCGCCGTACCCGACCAGCCGCGCCAGCCCCACGACCACCCCTACGGCCACCCCCACGAGGACCAGCCCCCCTACGGCGGCCCCGGCACCGAAACCCGGCGCCCCGCCGACAACCGCGCCCAGGCCTCCTACTACCCCGGCCGCCGCATGAACCTCGGCGTCGTGCTGCTCCCGCTGCGCGTCTTCCTCGGCTTCATCTCCATCTACGCCGGCATGGGCAAACTCTGCGACCCCGTCTACTTCGACGGCGGCGAACGCGGCTCCATGGTCACCTGGCTGCGCACCCTCCACCCCTGGGCCCTCGCCGAACCCCTGCGCGACTTCGCCCTCGCCCACCCCGTCGGCGCCGGACTCACCGTCGCCTTCCTCCAGGTGATCGTCGGCGTCCTCACCGTCTTCGGCCTCTGGCAGCGCTTCGCCGCCTCCATCGGCGCCCTGCTCTCCGCCGCCCTGCTGATGACCGTCAGCTGGAAGACCGTCCCCGCCTACGACGCCCCCGACATCATCTACCTCGCCGCCTGGAGCCCGCTGATCATCGCCGGCGCCCCCGTCTACTCCCTCGACGGACGCCTCGCCGGCGAAGCCTGGCGCACCCTCGGCCCCCGCTCCGAGATGTGGCAGCTGCGCCGCCGCGTCCTGCGCCGCGGCACCGTCATGGCCACCGTCGTCTGCGGACTCACCCTCCTCATCGGCTCCCTCCTCGGCGGAGCAGTCCGCTCCAGCACCGTCGTCACCGTCCCCGGCCCCGGCCAGGCCCCCAGCAACTACCTCCCCGGCAGCCCCCTGCCCCAGCCCCCCGCCCAGCAGCAGACCGGACCGGCCAAGCAGCAGCCCTCCAAGCAGGCCTCCCCCTCCGCCTCGGCCTCCCCCTCCACCCCCGCCGCCAAGTCCGGCCGCACCGGCAGCGGAGCCCCCAGCCAGAGCACCGGCTCCGGCGCCCCCACCGCCACCAAGGGCAGCGGCAGCGGCCAGACCCCCCGCAGCACCACCTCCAAGCAGTCCAGCCCCCAGCAGCCGCCCGCCACCTCCTCCGGCAGCCGCACCGGCGGCGACACCACCACCGCCAAGAAGCCCGGACTCGTCGGCGGCCTCCTCGGCTGACCCCCCCGACACGACGAAGGGCCCGGCGCGCCGACGGCGCACCGGGCCCTCCGCCGTCCCGGCCCCCCGCCCCGGCCCCCGTCCAGGCACACTCAACGGCAACGGCACAACAGGCCTACGAAAAGCCTCAGACGGCGCTGTGAGCCGCCAACTCCCGCGCCGCCTCAGCCAAGTCCTTCGCCGTGTCGATCGCCCGCCAGTAAGCCCCCTGCGGCAGCGGAAACCCCGCCAGCCGCCGCTCCCGCGCCAACCGCGGAAACGTCGTCCGCTCGTGATCCCCCACATCCGGCAGCAACGCCGCGAACCCGGGCGCGAACACATACACCCCGGCGTTGATCAGATAAGGCGACGGCGGCGCCTCGACGAAATCCAGCACCTGCCCCAGCTCGTTCGTCTCCACCGCCCCCCACGGGATCCGCGGCCGCGCCAGCGCCAGCGTCGCCGTCGCCCCCCGCTCCGCATGGAACGCCGCCATCTCCCGCAACGGGAACCGCGTCCACACGTCCCCGTTCGTCGCGTACCAGGCCCCCTCCGGATCCGGCAGACGCCGCGCCGCGAACTTCAGCCCGCCCCCGCGCCCGAGCGGCTCCTCCTCCACCACCGTCGTCACCCGCAACGGCAACTCCGCCCCCGCCAGCCACTCCTGCAACACCTCCGCGAGATGCCCGCAGGACACGACCACGTCCGTGACCCCCTCCACCGCCAGCCACGCCAACTGGTGCCCGATGATCGGCAGTCCGGTCCCCGGGATCTCCACCATCGGCTTCGGCCGGTCGTCCGTATACGGCCGCAGCCGCGAACCCTGGCCCCCCGCCAGGACGACGGCCTGGACGGGCGGAGCCGGGAACGCGGCCGCGCGGTCGGTGGATGATGCGGACGGGGAAGGGGAGTCGGTCATGGCCGCCAGGGTAGGGACGGCCACCGCCCCGGCAGGGGCGGCACGTCGGGCGGGTCAGCCCATCGAGGCAACCCCGGACGCGTACGAGGTGTCGCACACCGGCCGGGAGTAGGACTGCGCCTTCGTGGGCCCGTACGCCTCGACGGCGGCCCGGCCGAGCGCACGGGCGATGCCCATGCAGTGCTCGGCGAGCGACGGCCGCCCGTTCACCTGCTCCTGCAGGTGCCCGAGGACCACACCCGGGTTCTCACCCTGCTGCAGCTCGCTCAGCAGCTTGTCGCGCAGCACGTCCTGCGCGGCGCGCGGCTTCGCGGGGACGGAGACGTCCTCGGCGGAGGCGGTAAGGATCTGGGAGGGCGAATTGTCCGCCCAGGGGACCATGGTGACCGCGAGGGTCCCGGACAGGACCAGGACGACGGGCAGGACCAGGGCGAGGGAACGGCCGATTCGGCGGGCAGTGTGGGTCACGAGGGCGAGAGTAGCGCTCGGTGAGGATTTGGCGACATTTAGTCACCCGGTCGGGGGATGGTTCGACGTGGCTTTTCGATTTACGGGTTGACGCGTGCGGCCGAATGGCCCGGTCTGCCGGGGTTCGTGGGACACGCCACCCACAACTGCCGCGGGAGGGGCGCCCCTTGACGGAACACCCCTCCCACGGCCCAGCCGTCCCGGTCAGTCGGAGAGCCGTGCCCCCGTCGACGTCGAGAACACGTGCATCTCACCCGCACGCGGCACCACGTGCAGCGAGGAACCCTTTTCGGGCACCTGGCGGCCACCCACGCGCACCACGATGTCCTGGCCGTCCTTGCTGCCGTAGACGTAACCGTCGGCGCCCAGCTCCTCGACCACGTTCACGGTGATCGTCAGACCGCCGGTCTCACCGACGTCGAAGTGCTCGGGGCGCACGCCCACGGTGACGGTCTTGTCGCCCGCGTCGGCGGCAGCCGACAGCGCCTCGCGCGACACCGGCACCACGCTGTCCCCGAACTTCACGCCGCCGTCGGTGATCGGCACCTCGACCAGGTTCATGGCGGGCGAACCGATGAACCCGGCGACGAAGAGGTTCGCCGGCCGGTCGTACATGTTGCGCGGGGTGTCCACCTGCTGGAGCAGCCCGTCCTTGAGCACCGCCACGCGGTCGCCCATGGTCATGGCCTCGACCTGGTCGTGGGTGACGTACACGGTGGTGATGCCGAGGTCGCGCTGGAGCGCGGCGATCTGCGTACGGGTGGACACGCGGAGCTTGGCGTCGAGGTTCGACAGCGGCTCGTCCATGAGGAACACCTGCGGCTTGCGCACGATGGCCCGGCCCATGGCGACGCGCTGGCGCTGGCCGCCGGAGAGCGCCTTGGGCTTGCGGTCGAGGTACTGGGTGAGGTCCAGCATCTTCGCCGCCTCCTCCACCTTGCGGCGGATGGTGGCCTTGTCCTCGCCGGCGATCTTGAGCGCGAAGCCCATGTTGTCGGCGACGGTCATGTGCGGGTACAGCGCGTAGTTCTGGAACACCATCGCGATGTCCCGGTCCTTGGGCGGCAGGTGCGTGACGTCGCGGTCCCCGATGCGGATGGCACCGCCGTTGACGTCCTCCAGGCCGGCGAGCATGCGCAGCGAGGTGGACTTGCCGCAGCCGGAGGGCCCGACGAGGACGAGGAACTCGCCGTCCTCGATCTCCAGCTCCAGCTGGTCGACGGCGGGCTTGTCGCCGCCGGGGTAGAGGCGGGTCGCCTTGTCGAAGGTGACAGAAGCCATGGTGATGCATCCCTTCTACCGGCAGGAACGTGCCGGACGATCCGAGTGGAAGGTCTAGTCCAATATTCAGGACTCGGCCCGACGCTACCGGGTGGGAGGGCTTCTGTCAGCAATCTGACGGGGCGGATTGCGGTGGGGGCGGGGGCAGAGCAACGGATTTTTGACCATGGTTCCTGCTTCGACGCCCGCTGCCGCCCTGGCGAGACTCTGGGGTCGCGCCAGGCCGGTCTTACGCAGGCTCCACGGGCATTGCGGCCGACGGCCCGTCGGTCCGTACTGCGCTTGACTCTGCTATGCGGCTGGCACGAGGTTCACCAGCTCCGAAGCCCTGATCACACTCGGCGGCACGCGCCCGGGCGGCAGCGCCATGGCCACGGCCCAGTACAGCCGCATCCCCTCGTCCCGGAGGTTCACCGCCGCGTTCTCGTCCCGGTCGTGAAAGGTCCCGCACTCCGCGCAGGTCCACTCGCGGATGGACACGTCGAGCTTCGGCCCCTTCGTGTGGCACGCGGAGCAGCGCCGGGTGGACGGGAAGAACCGGTCCACGACCACCAGGGTCCGTCCGTACCACGCGCACTTGTAGCGCAGCTGGCGCAGCAGCTCACCCCAGGCGGCATCGGTGATCGAACGGTTCAGAGCCGCCTTGCGGCGCCTGTTCTTGCCCGTGCCCGCACGCATGAGGCTGGCGATCGACAGGTCTTCCACCACGAGCACTTGGTTCTCGCGCACGAGGCGGGTCGTGAACTGGTCCAGCTGATCACGGCGGGCGTCACCGATCGAGGCGTACAGGCGGGCGATCCGCTCCCGCACCTTCCCCCGGTTTTTCGACCCCTTCGTCTTTCGGTGCAGGTCGCGCTGAAGGGACGCGAGCCGCTTCTCGTACTTCGCCAGGAGGCGGGGATGCGGGAGCTTCTCCCCGTCGTCCATGGTCACCAGCGTCGCGAGCCCGAGGTCGAGGCCCACGGCCTTGGGCTCCCGGCCGCCCGGCAGGAACACCTCGGGAAGCGGGGCTATCACCTCCTCCACCAGGACGGAGAGGAAGAAGCGGCCGGCCCGGTCGCGGGTGACGTTGAGCTTCACCGGCAACTGTCCTGCGGGGAGCGGGCGCGACCAGCGGATGTCGAGTGGCTTCGTCTGCTTGGCGAGGGTGACCGAGGCCGTACCCGGGCGCTCCGGGTCCTCGACCCACCGGAAGCCGGTGCGGACGTAGGTGGCCGAGTCCTTCGACTTGTGTCTGGACTTCCTCTTCGGATACTTCGCCGAACCTTTGAAGAACCGGGAGAAGGCCGCGTCCAGGTGCCGCAGCGACTGCTGGAGGACCGTGGACGAGGTCTCCTTGAGCCACGCCGTCTTCCGTACGCGCTTCCACCCGGTCAGGGCTCGGCAGGTCTCCGCGAAGCCCAGCGAGACCCGGTACTCCTCCCATGCCTTCACGCGGAGGGCCAGGCCCTCGTTGTAGACCCAGCGGCAGGCGCCGAAGGTCTGGGTGAGCTGGGCCGCCTGGTCGGCGGTCGGGTAGAAGCGGAAGCGGTAGACGCGCTGTTGCGTGCCCGGCTCTCTGACCAGCCCTTTCAGGGGGGCGATCGCTCGCCCCCGGTGTTTGGTCCGGTCGGCCACCCCGAGGAGTTCGCGCTTGATGCGCTGGGCTTCCTCTCCCGTTATTCGATCCGCCATCGCCTCTCCCGTGCTCTGATCTTCAGAACGGCACGCCAGTACGTTCAACGAACACTTGCGTGATGGGTTACGGGGTGGGGCTCAATGTGATGGCTTGGGGAATCGGGCGCTGTGTAGAGTAAGGGCGGCTTCGCGCGTAGAGGGTTCGTGTGTGAGGTTGTGCCGCCTTAGCTCAGTTGGCTAGAGCGCTTGACTTGTAATCTTGAGGTCGTCGGTTCGATTCCGACAGGCGGCTCCGTCCCAGGTCAGAGGGCGTCTGATCGAGGGAATTCGTACACAAGCGGAAGGCCCCGGATGATCATCCGGGGCCTTTTCGCGTGCCTCAGGAGCGGCCCGAGATGTGGTTCGCCAGGTGGGCCAGGGGGGTTGTCTTCGGGGTGTGGGTTCTCGTTTCGCGGCGGTCCGCTTCGCGGTAGGCCGCGTAGAGGGCGTGGACGCCCAGCCAGCGGAAGGGTTCCGGTTCCCAGCGGCGGACGCGGTGGTGGACCCAGGGGAGGGTGGTCAGGGCGGTGGATTCGCCCAGGACCAGGTCGCGGAGGGTGCGGGCGGCGAGGTTGGCGGTGGCCACGCCCGAGCCGACGTAGCCGCCGGCCCAGCCGAGGCCCGTGGTGGCGTCCAGGGTGACCGTGGCGCACCAGTCGCGGGGGACGCCGAGTACGCCCGACCAGGCGTGGGTGATCTCCGTGCCGGTGAGGACCGGGAAGAAGGTGGTCAGGAGGGTGGTCAGCGCGGTGATGGTGGCGGGCTGGGTGCGGCCGTCGTTGTCCGTGCGGGAGCCGAAGCGGTACGGGATGCCGCGGCCGCCGATCGCGATGCGGTCGTCGGCGGTGCGCTGGGCGTACATGTAGGCGTGGGCCATGTCGCCGAGGAGCGGGGCGTCGCTCCAGTTGAGCTGTGACCAGACGGACGGGGGGAGGGGGGCCGTGACGATCATCGAGGAGTTCATCGGGAGCCAGGTGCGCTTCTGGCCCTTGAGGGAGGCGGTGAAGCCTTCGGTGCAGCGCAGGACGTACGGGGCGCGGACGGTGCCGTAGGGGGTGACGGCTCGGCGGGGGGCGATTTCCGTGACGGGGGTGGATTCGTGGATGACGACGCCGAGGCGTTCGCAGGCGTCGGCGAGGCCGTGGAGGAGTTTGAGGGGGTGGATGCGGGCGCCGTGGGGGGTCCAGCTGGAGCCGAGGGCGTCGGCGACGTCGATGCGGTTGCGGGTGCCGGTGGCGTCGTAGAGCTCGCGGTCGGTTTCGCCGAAGGAGAGTTCGGCGGTGTGGAAGGCCTTGAGGCGGGTGAGCTGGGCGGGGGTGCGGGCGATTTCGAGGACGCCGCCGCGGTGGATGTCGGCGTCGATGGATTCGGCGGTGGCGACGTCGATGACTTCGGTGACGGTGTCGTTCATGGCGTGCTGGAGGCGTTGGGCGGCTTCGTGGCCGTGGAGGGCGGCGTAGCGGTCGCGGCCGGCGATGCCGTTGTAGAGCCAGCCGCCGTTGCGGCCGGAGGCGCCGTAGCCGCAGAACTTCTGTTCCAGGACGGTGACGCGCAGGTCGGGGGCGGTGCGCTTGAGGTAGTAGGCGGTCCACAGGCCGGTGTAGCCGCCTCCGACGATGGCGACGTCGGCGGTGGCGTCGGTGGTGAGGGGGGTGCGGGGTGGCCGGGGTCGGGTGGTGTCGGGGTGGGGGCCGGTGGTCGCGTACCAGAAGGAGATACCGCCGTTGATCGTCATGGGGGTGTTGGTACAGGGGGTGTGGGAGGGGAGTCCAGGTACGGGGTGTCGGGTGTGGGGGGCGGGTTGGGTGCGGGGTGTCTGATGCGTGGGGGTGGGGTGGTCAGGGTTCGAGGACGACCTTGCCGGTGGTGGCGCGGGTTTCGAGGTCGTGGTGGGCGCGGGCGGCTTGGGAGAGGGGGTAGCGCTGTACGGCGGGGCGGAGGTGGCCGGTGGCGGCTTCGGTGAGGGCGCGGGTTTCGAGGGTGCGGAGGGGGTCGGGGGTGCCGACGGCTTGGAGCATGGCGGGGCCGAGGACGTGGTGGGTGGTGATCCGGCGGGCGTCGAGGTCGGCCTGTTCGGTGTCGGTGAGGGTGAGGGGGGTGCCGCTGGACCAGCCGAAGACGAGGTGGAGGGCGCCGGGGGCGAGGAGGGTGAGGGCGGTGCGGGCGGTGGTGCCGCCGACGGAGTCGAAGAGGACGGTGGCGCCGGCGGGGTGGTGGGCGCGGAGGGTGTCGGCCCAGTCGGGGGTGGTGTAGTCGAGGGCGAGGTCGGCGCCGTTGGCGGTGGCGAGGGCGGTTTTGGCGGGGCCTCCGGCGAGGGCGATGACGGTGGCGCCGGTGTTCTTGGCGTGCTGGACGAGGAGGGTGCCGATGCCTCCGGCGGCGGCGGGGATGAGGGCGGTGGTGCCGGGGCCGAGGTCGGCGAACTGGAGGATGCCGAGGGCGGTGCGGCCGGTGCCGATCATGGCGACGGCTTCGGCGGGGTCGAGGCCGTCGGGTACGGGGTGGAGGCGGGTGGCGTCGGCGACGGCGTGTTCGGCGTAGCCGCCGGGGGCGAAGCCGAGGTGGGTGACGACGGTGCGGCCGAGCCAGGCGGGGTCGGTGCCGGGGCCGAGGGCGTCGATGGTGCCGGCGACTTCGCGGCCGGGGATGGTGGGGAGCTGGGGGAGGGGTGTGGGCGGGCCCTGGACGCCTCGGCGGAGGAAGGTGTCGAGGAGGTGGACGCCGGCGGCGGCGACTTTGATGCGGACCTGGCCGGGGGCGGGGGTGGGGAGGGGTGCCGTTTCGTAGGTGAGGTTCTCGGCGGGGCCGAAGGCGTGGAGGCGGACGGCGTTCATGGTGGGGGCGGGTGAGGTGGTCATGGGGAGAGGTTGGGGCCTCAAGCGTGGTTGAGGTCAAGGGTGGGGCGGGTTGTCAGTGCGGGGGGTCACGATGGGGGGATGGTGCGCAGTGGTGGAAGTGGTGGGCGGCAGTCGGTGAAGGCGGCGCGGCGGGCGGAGGTGGCCCTGCCGGAGTTGGTGGCGTGGGAGGGGGGTGGGCTGGAGCCGGACGGGGATTACGACGGGCTGGAGTTCGCGGACGTGGACCTGTCGGGGCAGGAGGGGGTGGGGGCGCGGTTCATGGACTGTGCGCTGCGCCGGTGCGGCCTTGACGAGGTGGGGCTGGCGAAGGCGCGGGTCCTGGATTCGGTGCTGGAGGGGGTCCGGGGGGTGGGGGTGGACCTGTCGGGTGCGTCGCTCAGGGATGTGGAGCTGGTGGAGGCGCGCCTGGGCGGGGTGCAGTTGCACGGGGCGGTGCTGGAGCGGGTGCTGGTGCGCGGGGGGAAGATCGACTATTTGAACCTGCGGCAGGCGCGGTTGCGGGATGTGGTCTTCGAGGGGTGTGTGCTGGTGGAGCCGGACTTCGGGGGTGCGGTGCTGGAGCGGGTGGAGTTCCGGGACTGTGTGCTGCGGGGTGTGGATGTGACGGGGGCGCGGTTGTCGGATGTGGATCTGCGGGGGGCGGTGGAGCTGGGGGTGGCGCGGGGGCTGGAGTCGCTGGCGGGGGCGGTGATCAGTCCGTCGCAGCTGTTCGACCTGGCGCCGGCGCTGGCGGCGCAGCTGGGGGTGCGGGTGGTGGGGTAGGGGGGTGTGGCTGGTCGCCGGGGGGGGGCGACGTCGCGCGGCCGCGTGGGTTCTGCGGTGTGGTGGCCGGTGCGCCGGGGCGGGGGGTGCGTCGGGGCGGCCGGGGGCAGGCCGGGCTGGCCGGGGGCAGGCCCCGGGCGGCCGGGTGGCCCCGGGCGGCCGGGTGGCCCCGGGCGGTGGGGCGGCCCCGGGGGGGGCCGGGGGGCCGGGTGGCCCCGGGTGGCCGGGGGGTCGGGGTCAGGCCGGGACGCGGGGGAAGCGGGACTGGAGGGTCCAGATGACCGGGTTGTCGCCGAGGCCCTCGTGCATGTCGACGAGGTCCGCGATCAGGTCGTGGAGGAAGTCGCGGGCCTCGCGGCGCAGGAGGCGGTGGCTGAAGGTGAGCGGGTCCTCCTCCGGCGGCATCCAGTCGGCTTCGATGTCGACCCAGCCGAAGCGGCGTTCGAAGAGCATGCGGTCGCTGGATTCGGTGAAGTCGAGTTCGGCGTACCGGCTCTGGGAGGAGCGGCTGCCTCGGGGGTCCTGGTCGAGTTGTTCGACGATGTCGCACAGGGCCCAGGCGAAGTCGAGTACGGGCACCCATCCCCAGGCTGTGGACACCTCGGTGTCCTTTTCGGTGTCCGCGAGGTAGACGTCGCCGCAGAAGAGGTCGTGGCGCAGGGCGTGGACGTCTGCCGAGCGGTAGTCGGTCTGCGGGGGGTCGGGGAAGCGGCGGGAGAGGGAGTAGCCGATGTCGAGCACGTAGCCGATGGTGTCACGGGTCGGGGCGTGGTGGGGGGTCGGGTGGGGAGGGGGCGGGTCAGGAGGGGGCCGGGTCAGGTGGGGAGGAGGCGTTGTTCCTTGGCGACCGCTACGGCGCCGGCGCGGGTGTCGACGCCGAGCTTGTCGTAGATGCGGCCGAGGTGGGTTTTGACGGTGGCCTCGCTGATGAACAGGGCGCGGGCGATGTCGCGGTTGCCGAGGCCGCGGGCGAGCTGGCCGAGGATGTCGAGTTCGCGGTCGGTGAGGGTGGGGCGGGTTCCGCGCATGTGGGCCATGACGCGGCTGG
The DNA here is from genome assembly GCF_040301925.1 of Streptomyces sp. NPDC000075. Taxonomy (NCBI): domain Bacteria; kingdom Bacillati; phylum Actinomycetota; class Actinomycetes; order Kitasatosporales; family Streptomycetaceae; genus Streptomyces; species Streptomyces sp. NPDC000075. Next base: position 61,761 of record NZ_JBEPFL010000019.1, on the reverse strand, counting down.
CGACGGGGGCGGAGAGGGTGGTGCGGCCGGCGGCGGCGGAGTGGATGGCGGCGAAGAGTTCTTCGGGGCGTTCGGCTTTGAGGAGGTAGCCGGTGGCGCCGGCGCCGATGGCGCGGGTGATGTCCGCGTCCGTGTCGTACGTGGTCAGGACGAGGACGTGCGGGGGCCGGGGGAGGGCGGTGATGCGGCGGGTGGCTTCGACGCCGTCGATGCCGTCGCCGAGCTGGAGGTCCATGAGGACGACGTCGGGGTGGAGCTTGGCGGCGAGTGCGACGGCTTCCTCGCCGCTGCCGGCTTCGCCGAGGACCTCGATGTCGGGTTCGCTGCCGAGCAGGGCCAGGAGGCCGGCGCGGACGACGACGTGGTCGTCGCAGAGGAGGATCGTCGTCATCCTGTGGGCTCCAGGGGGATCGAGGCCGAGAGGACGGTGCCTTCGCCCGGGGTGGATTCGATGGTGAGGGTTCCGCCGAGCTGGCGCACGCGGGCGCGCATCGCGGGGAGGCCGTGGCCGCGGTCGGCGGGGGCGGGGCCGGTGGGGGTGGTGGCGGTGAAGCCCGTGCCGTCGTCGGCGATGTCCAGGACGACCTGGTCGCCGAGGAAGCTGAGGGTGAGGGCGGCGGTGCGGGCGCCCGAGTGTTCGCGGATGTTGGCGAGGGCTCCTTGGGCGATGCGGAGCAGGGCGGATTCGGCGCGGTCCGGGAGGGGGGCGGGGGCGCCTTCGAGGTGGAAGCGGACCTCGATGTCGGGGCCGGCGTCGAGGGCGCGCAGGGCGTCGGCGAGGCCGGCGCCGTTCTCCAGTTCGGGTGGGGCCAGGTCGTGGACGAGGCGGCGGGCCTCGGCGAGGCCGCGGGCGGCGATGCCGTTGGCGGTGCGGACGTGGGCGCGGGCGGTGGCGGGGTCGGTGTCCCAGGTGCGGTCGGCGGCCTGGAGCAGCATCTGCTGGCTGGAGAGGTGCTGGGCGAGGGTGTCGTGGATCTCCATGGACAGGCGCTGGCGTTCGGCGAGGGTGCCTTCGCGTCGTTCGGTGGCGGCGAGCTCGCGGCGGGTGCGGATGAGGTCGTCGATCAGTGCGCGCTGGGCTTGGGCCTGGCGTTCCATGTGGATGAAGACGGCCGTGGCGAGGGCGGCGATGGCGGGTGGGGCGAGGAGGAGGTTGGGGTCGAAGGCGGTGGAGAGTTTGAGCTGGGCGGCGACGACGAAGACGGTGAGGACGGCGACGAGGGCGACGGCGGCGCGTGGGGGGAGGGTGCGCAGGGCGGTGAAGAACAGGGGGACGGCGCACCAGGCGAAGCTGGGGGCGAGGACGACGAGGACGACCCAGGTGGCGACGACGAGTCCGAGCCAGAGCCTGCGGCGGTGGGTGGGGGCCGGGGTGGGGGTGGGGTCGCTGCCGGTGGCGCCTACGGCGGGGCCGAGGACGTAGAGCAGGGCCAGGGTGATGCTGAGGGCGATGACCCAGGGGGTGCGGGGTTCGCCGGGGTGGCGCAGGAGGAAGCGGGCCACGGAGGCGCCGAGCAGGAGGAAGAACGCCGTGTGCATGACCGTGGCCAGGGCGCGGGTGTCGGGTTTCCGCGGGGGGTGGCTCACGGCGGGGCTCCTGGGGGTGGGGACGGTTCCATTGTGACGCCCTTCCCCTGGCCGGGCCCTTGCCCTGGCCGGGCGGTGTCCGGTGTTGGGGGGCGGGTCGGGGGTGGCCGGGTGCAGCCCCAGGAAACCGGGCGGCCGGCCCTGCCGCATCGGCCGATCGGTTGACCCCCGGGTCAACCGGTGTGGTCGTCGGGGCGAGCCGGTACGGGGACGGGGCGGGGTGGGGGTGGCGGGGATGGTTGGAGGGAGCCAGTCGAGACCACCAGGAGCAGAGATGAACACCCGTACCCGCGTCCTCACCGGTACCGCCCTCGCCGTCGTTCTCGGTGCCGGGACCTTCGGGGCCGTCAGCGCGAGCGCCACCCCTGCGAAGAAGGACGAGGTCAAGAGCGCCAACTTCACCACCTCGACCCACCTGACCGTCGACGCCGCCAGCCGTGCCGCCCAGGCGGCGCTGGAGGCGGCCGAGAAGGAGAACCAGAAGGTCACGGTCGCGGTGGTGGACCGCAACGGCAACACCATCGTCACCCTGCGCGGTGACGGCGCCGGCCCGCAGTCCTACGAGTCCGCGCAGCGCAAGGCCTTCACCGCCGTGTCCTGGAACGCCCCGACCTCGGTGCTGGCCGGCCGGCTCGCTCAGACCCCGAACCTGAAGGACATCCCCGGCACCCTCTTCCTCGCCGGTGCCGCGCCCGTCCAGGCCGACGGCGCGCCCGTCGCCGGTATCGGTGTGGCCGGTGCGCCGAGCGGTGACCTGGACGAGAAGTTCGCCAAGGCCGGTGTCGAGGCCCTGGGCAAGTAACCCCACTTAGGATCGGGCGTGTGGAACACCGCACGCTCGCCCGTCTCGCCGCCCCCGCCCTCGCCCTCCTGATCGCCCTCACCGCGGGGTGTACGGGGGCGACGGTGCAGGGGCGGCCGGGTGCGTCGGGGGTGCGGGATCCGTATTTCCCCCGGGCGGGCAACGGCGGGTACGAGGTCGAGCACTATGCGCTGGACCTGGCGTACGACCCGGCGGACGGGGAGTTGCACGGGACGGCGGTGATCACCGCGCGGGCCGGGCAGGGTCTGAGTTCGTTCAACCTCGATTTCAGCGGGCTGAAGGTCGAGGGCGTGGAAGTGCAGGGCGTGGGTGCGCGGTTCAACCGGACCGGCAACGAGCTGACCGTGCGTCCGGCCGGGGACCTGCGCAAGGGTGAGGTCTTCCGTACGCGGGTGGATTACAGCGGGCGGCCGAAGGCCGTGGTCGATCCGGACGGGTCCAAGGAGGGCTGGATCACCGCCGAGGGCGGTGATTACGCGGTCGGTGTGGGCGAACCGGTGGGGTCGATGGGCTGGTTCCCCGGCAACCACCATCCCGGTGACAAGGCGACGTACGACATCACGGTGACCGTTCCCCGTGGCTACGAGGCCGTGTCCAACGGGGAGTTGCGGTCGCGGCGGGACGTGGGGGAGGGGCGGACCGAGTTCGCGTGGCGCAGCGTGGAGCCGATGGCGAGCTATCTGGCGACCGTGGCCGTGGGGAAGTTCAAGGTGACGACGGGGAAGACCTCTTCGGGGGTGTCGGTGTACCAGGCGGTGGCGCCCGGGGAGGAAGAGGCGAGCCGCGGGGTGCTGGCGCGGGTGCCGGAGATGGTGGAGTGGGGGAGCGCGACGTTCGGGCCGTATCCGTTCGGGACGGTGGGTTCGATCGTGCTGCCGCCGCGGAGCCTCGGGTATGCGCTGGAGACGCAGACCAAGCCGGTGTACCCGGGTGCGCCGGACGAGGACCTGGTGCTGCACGAGCTGGCGCACCAGTGGTTCGGGGATTCGGTGTCGCCGAAGACCTGGAAGGACATGTGGCTGAACGAGGGGTTCGCCACGTATGCGGAGTGGCTGTGGGCGGAGTCCCACGGGGGTGTGTCCGCGCAGCGGCGGTTCGAGGCGTTCCTGGCCGGTGACACGTCGGTGGACGGCCATGCCGATGCCGACTGGGCGGCGTTCCCGCCGGCTTCGCCGCCGGATGCGGCGCACATCTCCGATGATCCGGTCTACTACCGGGGTGCGATGGTGTTGCACCGGATCCGGCAGGAGGTGGGGGACGCGAAGTTCTTCGACCTGCTGCGGGGCTGGGCGGCCGACCACCGGTACGGGAACGCGAGCACGGCCGACTTCACGGCGTACGCGGAGCGGCGGACCGGCGTGGGTCTGAAGAAGGTCTGGGACGTGTGGCTCTACGGCGAGGGCAGGCCGAAGGCGTAGGGGGATTGCGGGATTGGGCCGGGGGGCGCCGTCCACGGGTGAGGGGCTGGAGGGTCCCCCGTCGAGCGGTGGTGGGGCCGGGCGGGGGCCCTTCCCGGGGACGGTCGGGAAGGGGCCCTGCCGGGGGCGGTCTCAGACGTTGACGCCGAAGTCCTGGGCGATGCCGGTGAGGCCGGAGGCGTAGCCCTGGCCGACCGCGCGGAACTTCCACTCGGCGCCGTTGCGGTAGAGCTCGCCGAAGACCATGGCGGTCTCGGTGGCGGCGTCCTCGGAGAGGTCGTAGCGGGCGATCTCGGCGCCGCCGGCCTGGTTGACGACGCGGATGTACGCGTTGCGGACCTGGCCGAAGTTCTGGCCGCGGGAGTCGGCGTCGTAGATCGAGACCGGGAAGACGATCTTGTCGACGCTGGCGGGCAGGCCGGCCAGGTTGACCTTGATGGACTCGTCGTCGCCGGAGCCCTCGCCGGTGCGGTTGTCGCCGGTGTGGACGATGGTCTGGTCCGGGGTGGACTTGTTGTTGAAGAAGACGAAGTGGCCGTCGGAGACGACCTTGCCCGTCGCGTCGACCGCGATGGCCGAGGCGTCGAGGTCGAAGTCGACACCGGTCGTCGTGCGGACGTCCCAGCCGAGGCCGACCGTGACGGCGCTGAGGCCGGGGGCCTCCTTCGAGAGCGAGATGTTGCCGCCCTTGGACAGGCTTACTGCCATGTGACTGGTGTCCTTCCTCGTCATTCCGGGTGCGTGAGCCCGATGTGGGGCCAAGCTACCGCTGCCCTTCATAACGCGTGGAGGGGGCGCGGAGGTTCCAGCCGGGTTCCGAGGGGCGGTAAATGAGGGTGACGGGGGCGGGGCGGGGGCGGATCATAGGGGTCATGCCTGGTCCCTATGTCATCCGCGGTGCGGTCGTGCTCCCCGAGGCGGAGCTCGCCTGGCGGTTCTCGCGTTCCTCGGGGCCGGGCGGGCAGCACGTCAACACCTCGGACTCGCGGGTGGAGCTGCTGTTCGACGTCGCCGCGACGAAGGCGCTGCCGGCGGTGTGGAAGGAGCGGGCCCTGGAGCGGCTCGCCGGGCGGCTGGTGGACGGGGTGCTGACGGTACGGGCCTCCGAGCACCGGTCGCAGTACCGCAACCGGGAGATGGCGCTGGTCCGGATGGCGGCGGTGCTGGCTGAGGCGACGGCGGCCCCGCCGAAGGCCCGGCGGGCGACGAAGATCCCGCGCGGGATCAACGAACGGCGGCTGCGGGAGAAGAAGGCGCGCAGCGAGACGAAGCGGGGACGCAGCTCGCGCGACTGGTAGCCCCCCGCCCGGCCCGCCCCCGCCCCGCCCGCCACCGCCCCGCGCCCTACGGCAGCAGGTGGCGGTAGCGGCCGCGGAAGTAGGTCAGGGGCGGGGCGTCCGGTGAGGGGAACGCGGTGGCCAGGACCTCGCCGATGACGAGCGTGTGGTCGCCCGCCGGAACCCGGGACCGGGTGCGGCACTCCAGGGAGGCGAGGGCCCCCGAGAGCAGCGGCGCCCCCGAGACGGCGCCCCGCTCGTGGGGGAGGTCGGCGAAGAGGAGCCGGTCGCTGATGCGGCCCTTCATCGAGAACCGGCTCGCCACCTGGAGCTGGCTCTCCGCCAGCAGGGACACCGCCCACAGCGGCTGTTCGGCCAGCAGGTCGTCCATGCGGGAGCCCTCGCGGACGCTGACCAGGACCAGGGGCGGGTCCAGGGACACCGACATGAACGCGGTGGCGGTCATGCCGACGTCCTCGCCGCGCGGTCCGCCGGCGGTCAGGGGCGGTTCGTGGGCGGTGATCAGGCACACGCCCGCCGCCAGCCGGGACATGGCGGCGCGGAACTCGTCGTTGCTCACCCCCTCAGGATGGGGGGCGAGGGGGCCGGCGGGGGTGTAGGGCTGGGGTGCGGGGGTCGTCTTCGGCACGTTCCGCACGCTAGTCCGGTCGTCGCGCCGCGCACATCGGGCGCTGGTCCGAGCCGCGTCCCCGCCGCTCGGCCTAGGTCCGGGCGTATCGTTTGCGCGTGGGAAGGCGGGAGAGGGCTCCTCGGCCCCAACGCGCCTACGCCGCAGCACTATTCATCTCATGTGACTTGAGTCACAGAGGGCAAGATTTGTTGACCCTGTGTACCTGCCGCACAGCTCACTGTGATTCAGTGGACGGGACACCGCAACGAAACGCCGATGACAAACCTGGAGTTGCTGTCGAGGTCTCGGGGAGAGCGAGCAATGGAGACCGAGTCGGAGCCGTACGTCCGTCTTGCGACCCTGCGGCAGCTGCACCAGGTGGTGGCCGAGCTCAACACGGCCCGGAGCCTGGCGGACACCCTGCAGACCGTCGTGGACGGCATCGTGCGCGGCCTCGGCTACGAACTCGCCTGTGTCAACCTCGTACGCCCTGACGGCGATCTCGTCGTCGCCGCCTTCGCCGGGGACCCCGCCGCCGAAGCCCTGATCACCGGCCGCGTCGGCTCCCGCCCCGCCTGGGAACGCCGCCTGACCATGGGCGAGGACTGGGACGGCCTGCGCTTCATCCCGCACACCGAGGGCTGGGTCCTGCTGGAGGACGACGTACCCCAGTGGCACACCGAAGGACCCGATCCGCGCTTCGAGGACGAGTGGCACCCCGAGGACCGGCTCTACGCCCCCATGTATGCGACGGGCGGGGAACTTCTGGGTGTCATCTCCGTGGACAGGCCGCGCAACGGCCGGCGTCCGGGCGCCTGGGGACGCGAGGCGCTCCAGATGTACGCCTTCCAGGCCGCCATTGCGATCAGCAACGCGCGCCTGCGCGCGAACATGCAGCGGGCCCTGGTGCGGCTGGAGCGCGAGCAGCAGGCGCTGCGGGCCAGCGAGGAGTCGTTCCGGCAGGCCTTCGAGTACGCGCCGAGCGGCATGGCCATCGCCGAGATGGGCGGCGACCAGCACGGGCGGCTGCTGCGCACCAACGACGCCCTGTGCCGGCTCCTCGGGCGGCCCGCCTCCGTCCTGCGCCGGTACTCCTTCTCCGACCTCGTCCACCCCGAGGACATCGGGACGCTGCTGCGCACCTCCGCCGAGGGCGGCCGGGCGGAGCTGCGGCTGGGGCGGCGCGACGGCACGTACGTGTGGGTCTCGCTGCGCAACTCCGTCGTCGCCGACGCCGCCGACGGGCCCCGGTTCCTGCTCACGCACGTCGAGGACATCGAGGAGCGCAAGCGGCACGAGCTCCAGCTCGCGCACCGGGCCAGCCACGACTCCCTCACCGGCCTGCCCAACAGCGCCGAGCTGCGCGCCCGGCTCGGCGCCCGGCTGTGCCGGCGGCCCCAGTCGGTGCGGGCCGGCGCCGTGGAGGCGCTGGACGCGGCCTTCGAGGGCCGGCCGGAGGGCGGCGTCGGGGCGGGCGGCGAGCACGGCTACGACGGCGGGTACCCCGCGGCCGGCGCGGGCCAGGGCGGAGCCGACGGCTTCGACTTCCCCGGCCTCCCGGGGCAGCCCGAGGGCCCCTACGACCACCACGTCCACACGGTGGCGCCCGCCTCGGACGTCGACGACGGCACCAAGGGGCTCGCGGTGCTCTTCTGCGACCTCGACGGGTTCAAATCGATCAACGACCGGTTCGGGCACCACACGGGCGACGCCGTCCTGATCGAGGTGGCCCGGCGGCTGACCACGGGCGTCCGGGACGGCGACACCGTCGCCCGGCTCGGCGGTGACGAGTTCGTCGTCCTCGCCGACGGCCTCGGCGCGGCGGACGCCGCCGATCTCGCCGTCCGCCTGCGCAACGCGATCATCCCGCCGATCCGGGTGGACGGGCGGGCCGTGCGGGTCGGGGCGAGTTTCGGCATCGGCTGGGCCAGCTGCGGGATGTCGGCGGACGAGGTGCTGCGCTCCGCCGACCAGCGGATGTACATCGAGAAGAGGTCCCGCTCCAAGGCGCACCGCCGGGCCGGGTGATCGGATCGGCCACCCGTGGGCGCACGTGTTCGGGGTAGGCTCCCGTGGGTCGAAAGGAGTGACCTGCGATGACGACGCCCGCGAACAACGGCCCGCACGGTGGGGCGAACCAGCCCGAGGACGACGACCCGTTCGGCTACCTCTACGCGGACGGCCAGGCCGCCGGAGCCACCCCGCCCGGTCAGGGCGGCGGATACGGCTACCCCGGCCCGGCGGCCGGAGGTCAGCCCGGTGCGCAGCCCGGCGTCCCCCGTACCTCGTACAACCAGGTGCGCACGGTCGGTGAGCGGACGTACGGCGGCCAGCGCGGCGCCGTCCCCCAGCAGCAGCCCCCGCAGGCCTACCAGGCCCAGTACCAGGCCCCGGAGGCCCTCCAGGCCAACGGCTACGGGGTCCCGCAGCAGCCGTCCCCGCAGTCCCAGACCCAGACGATGGGTCCGGCGGGCGGCCGCGGCCGCGGCGGCAACGGCGGCGGCTCCAGCCGCAAGGGCCTGCTCATCGCGGCGGTGGCCGTGGTGGCGGCCGTCGGCATCGGCATCGGCGCGGCGGTGGTCTTCGGCAAGGACAAGGACAAGGCCGGCACGAACCAGGCCTCCCAGTCGCAGAAGCCGGCCCCCCCGAAGGGCAACCAGCCCTCGGACGACCCGAGCGCCTCGCCGCAGCCCTCGAAGACCCCGCTGCCCAAGGGCGAGGCCGCCAGCACCGGTATGGCCCTCACCGGTGGCGCGACCCTCCAGAACACCGTGCAGGGCGCCAAGAGCTCCGGCGGCCAGTACGTCGGCAACTTCAACCAGCCGGGCGCGGCGCTGACCTGGACGCTGGACGTGCCCGCGGCGGCCCAGTACAAGCTGAAGATCAGCTATGCGGTGCCGGGCAAGGCGGCGAGCACCACGCTGACCGTCAACGGCGAGCAGCAGACGCGCCCGATAAACATGAACAACTTCTCCAACGCCAAGCCGGGCGAGTGGGACAAGTGGACGTACACCCACTCCAACGTGGACCTGAAGAAGGGTACGAACACCGTCAAGATCTCCTGCGAGACCGGCAACCAGTGCGAGATCATCATCGATCAGCTCTGGCTGGAGCCGCTGTAGCCGGTTCCTAGCCCGGCTGACAGGGCGTGACCTTCACCGACCCCCGTACCTCCGCGTAGGTGCGGGGGTCGAACTCTCCCGCCGTCGGGGCGTGGACGGTGGCCGTGGCCAGGGCCACCGCGCGGGTCAGGCGGTCCGGCCAGGGGAGGTCCTCCGTCAGGGCCGACAGGAGGCCCGCCACCGCCGAGTCGCCCGCGCCCGTCGGGTTGCCGCGCAGGGTGCGGGGCGGGGTGGCGTGCCAGGTGCCCTCGGGGGTGGCGGCCAGGAGGCCGTCGGGGCCCAGGGAGGTGACCACCGCGCGGGCGCCCCGGCGGCGGGCGTCGCGGGTGGCGGGGAGCGGGTCGCGCGAGCCCGTCAGCTCGGCGAGTTCCGTCGCGTTCGGCTTGATGATCTCCGGCCGGGCGGCCACCCCGCGGCGCAGCGCCTCGCCGCTGGTGTCGAGGAGGACGGGGGCGCCGGCCGAGCGGGCCGCCCGCACGAGCACCGCGTACGCGCCGACCGGTACGCCCGGCGGCAGGCTCCCGCACAGGGCCACCGCGCGGGCCCCGGCGGCGAGTTCGGTGTAGCGGGCGAGGAACGCCGACCACTCGGCGGCCGTGATCTGCGGGCCCGGCTCGTTGAACTGGGTGGTGTCGCCGGTGCTTTCGTCGACGACCGCCAGCGTGCGCCGGGTGGTCCCGGCGCAGGGGACGAGGGCGTCCACCACCCCGGGGGAACCGGCCAGCAGCTCCCGTACGAGCGCGCCCGCCGGGCCGCCGGCGAAGCCCGTCGCCGTCACCTCGTGGCCGAGGGCGGCGAGCACCCGGGCCACGTTCAGCCCCTTGCCGCCCGCCCGTTCGGTGACGGCGGTGGCCCGGTGGGAGGTGTGCGGCAGCAGTCGCGGCACCCGGTGGGTGACGTCGAGCGCGGTGTTGAGCGTCACGGTGAGGATCATGGCCAGCCCCGGTCTTGGTGTGTGCCGGGATCATGCCAAATGGCGGGCGGCCAGCCCAGCCCTGCGGGCCGGCCGCCTCGTGTCCGTACGCCGGAAAGGCCGGTTCAGCCCAGTGGGCTGACGATCCATTCGCCCCGTCGCATGACGCCCTTGACGTCGAACTCCGCGTCCAGGACCACCAGGTCGGCGTACTTGCCGGGCTCCAGCGAGCCCACCTCGCCGTAGACGCCGAGCAGCTTGGCCGGGTTGGCGGAGATCGCCTGCACCACGGACTCCACGGGCAGCCGGTCGACGGTCACCGACCGCTTGAAGGCGGTGTCCAGGGTGAGCGTGGAGCCGGCGATGGAGCCGCCCTCCACCAGCCGGGCGACACCGTCCCTGACCTCCACCTCCAGCGGGCCCAGGTGGTAGGTGCCGTCGCCGAAGCCGGCCGCGTCCATCGCGTCGGTGATCAGCGCGACGCGGTGGGCGCCCGCGTGGTGGAAGGCCAGCTCCAGCATCGCCGGGTGCAGGTGGGTGCCGTCGTTGATCAGCTCGACGGTGACCCGCTCGTCCTCCAGCAGCGCCGCGATCGGGCCGGGGGCGCGGTGCTCCAGGCCGGGCATCGCGTTGTACAGGTGGGTGGCGACGGTCGCGCCCGCGTCGATGGCCTGGCGCGTCTGGTCGTAGGTGGAGTCCGTGTGGCCGATCGCCGCGATGACCCCGTGCTCGGCGAGCAGGCGTACGGAGTCCAGCCCGCCCGGGAGCTCGGTGGCGAGGGTGACCATGCGGGCGGCGCCGTGCGCGGCGTCGATCAGCTTGCGGACCTCGGCCGGGTCGGGGTCGCGCAGCAGGTCCTCCTTGTGCGCGCCCTTGCGGCAGGGGTTGATGAACGGCCCCTCGAAGTGCACGCCGGCGATCTCGCCCTGCTGGGTGAGCTCGGCGAGCAGCGCGGCGCGCCGGGCGAGCTCGTCGAGGTCCCCGGTGACGGTGGACGCGACGAGGGTGGTGGTGCCGTGCTCGCGGTGGGTCCGTACGCCGGCGAGGACCTCCTCGGCGGTGCCGGAGGTGAAGGAGGCGCCGCCGCCGCCGTGGTTGTGCATGTCCACGAAGCCGGGGACGATCCAGTGCCCCGACAGGTCGGCGAGCTCGGCGTCCTCGTGGGCGCTGCCCGCGATCCGGGCGCCCTCGACGATGACGCGGCCGCCCGCCACGATGCCGGTGGGCAGCACCACCCTGGCGCCGGAGAGAACGGTGCTGTGTGCGCGTCCGGACATCAGGCAGGTACCTCCGTGGCGAGTAGGTCCCAGGCGAGCAGCCCTGCGCCCAGGCATCCGGCGGTGTCCCCGAGGGCGGCCGGAACGATCTCGGGCAGCCGCTGGAACGTCACGCGTTCCCCGACGGCCGTCCGCAGTGGTGTGAACAAGGTTTCCCCCGCCTCGGCGAGCCCGCCACCGATGATCAGCGTGCTCGGGTCCAGCAGGGTGATGGCGGTGACGAGCCCGTCGGCGAGCGCGCCGATGGCGGCCAGCCAGACCTCCTCGGCGCGGGCGTCGCCGGACTCGACGGCCTTGGCGCAGTCGGCGGCGTCGGCCTCGGGATCGCCGGAGGCGGCCGCCCAGGCGCGCGAGACGGCCGAGGCGGAGGCCAGGGTCTCCAGGCAGCCGTACTGGCCGCAGCCGCAGGCGGGGCCGCCGGGGCGGACCACGATGTGGCCGATCTCGCCGGCGTAGCCGTGGGCGCCGGCCTCGATGCGGCCGGCGATGCCGATGGCGCCGGCGATGCCGGTGCCGAGGGGGACGAACAGGAAGCGGTCGGCGCCCAGCCCGGCGCCGATGCGGCCCTCGGCGAGCCCGCCCGTGCGGACGTCGTGGCCCAGGGCCACCGGGATGCCGCCGAGGCGCGCGCTGAGGAGGTCGCGCATCGGTACGTCGCGCCAGCCGAGGTTCGCCGCGTACACGGCGATGCCGCGCTCGGCGTCGACGATGCCCGGGACGGCGACGCCGGCGGCCGAGGCGGCCGCGCCGAAGCGGTCGCGGCCGAGGTCGAGGAGTTCGGCGGCGAAGTCCAGGATCGTCTCGACGACGGCTTCGGCGCCCCGCTCGCGGCCGGTGGCGCGGCGCGCTTCGTGCAGCAGGGTGCCGTCTCCGGCGATGAGGGCGGCCTTCATCCCGGTGCCGCCCACATCGAGGGCGATGACGTGTTTCACGGGTTTCACAGGAGACAGTCTCGCGTGCTCGAAGGGGAAAGGTCTAGTCCATTGGGCGGGATTGTTGAGCGGCCATACAAATTCGGGAACGCCTGTGGGACGGCGCCGTACGACGGTTTGGAAACAGTCCGCGCGTGACGCCGTTCCGGATGTGAAGGAGCCGCCAAAGTGGTGTAGACCTTACGTCGGATCGTACGTACAACCTGGGGTGGATCGAGAACTGTGAAGGGCCGTTACCTGAGGCTGGCCGCGTCCGGCGCCGCACTGTGGCTGACCGGAGTGACGCTGACCGGCTGTGGAGCCGTGCCGGGCCTCTCCGGGGACAACGAGGTGACCCTCCGGGTCGTGGCGGCCGACTACGGCGACAATCCGCAGAACTCCTCCGCCGGCTACTGGAAGAACCTCGCCACCGCCTTCGAGAAGGACAACCCGGGCGTCAAGGTCGAGGTCAGCGTCTACTCGTGGTCGGAGGTCGACGCCAAGGTCGCCGCCATGGTCAAGGACGGCAAGGCCCCCGACATCGCCCAGATCGGCGCCTACGCCGACTACGCCGAGGCCGGCAAGCTCTACACCGCCGACGAACTGCTGTCCGTGAAGACCGAGGCCGACTTCCTCGCCCCGCTCGCCGACGCCGGCAAGGTCCGCCGCGTCCAGTACGGCATGCCGTTCGTCGCCAGCACCCGGCTGCTCTTCTACAACACCAAGCTCCTCGGCGACGCCGGGATCATCCCCAAGGACGGCAGCACCGCCTGGCAGCCCAAGAGCTGGGCGGACGTCGAGGCCGCCGCCAAGAAGCTCAAGGCCGCGGGCGTCCCCACCCCCTTCGCGCTCCCGCTGGGCCGCGAGGAGGCCCAGGCCGAGACGATGATGTGGATGCTCGCCGGCGGCGGTGGCTACACCGACAACGAGGAGGCCTACGCGATCGACTCCCCGGAGAACGTCAAGACCTTCGAGTTCCTGCGCGACCGCATGGTCGGCCAGGGCCTCACCGGCCCCGTCGAACCCGGCAAGCTCGACCGCCAGGCCGCCTTCGACGCCTTCACCCGCGGCGAGGCCGGCATGCTCAACGGCCACCCCACGCTGCTGAAGCAGGCCGCCGGCAAGGGCGTCAAGTTCGGCATGGTGGCCATGCCCACCGCCGACGGCACCGACCACTCCACGATGGGCGTCGCGGACTGGGTCATGGCCTTCAAGAACGGCCACAAGAAGGAGGCCGGCAAGTTCCTCGACCAGCTGTACACGGCGAAGAACGTGACCAACTTCACCAACCAGTACGACCTGCTGCCCGTCACCACCAGCGGCTACCGCGCCATGGAATCCGCGAACGGCGGCCCCGCCACCCAGCTGCGCACCTTCCTCACCGCCCTCCCGAGCGCCCGCCTGTACCCGGTGGGCAAGAAGTCCTGGGCCGGGGTGAGCGAGGACGTCAAGCAGAACATCGGCAAGGCGGTCCAGCCGGGCGGCCAGCCGGCGAAGGTCCTGGAACAGATAGCGGACGCCGCCCGGAAGGCGGACGGGGCGAAGTAGCCCCTGCCGGCCCCGCACCGCGCCGGGGGGTGTCGGTGGGCCGCGTTAGTGTGGCGGTATGACAGACGACGGTCAGGCGGATGAGGCGGCGGCGACGGACGTGACGTCCGCCCGGCTGACCTCCGCCGAAGCCGCCGTACTCGCCTACGAAGGCCGCAGCTGGCCCGGCCCCGGCGCCAAGGAGCGTGCGATACGCGAGGGGCTCGGCCTGAGCCCCGTCCGGTACTACCAGCTGCTCAACGCCCTCATGGACGACCCCCGCGCCCTCGCCCACGCCCCCGGCACCGTCAACCGCCTCCGCCGCATCCGAGAGGCCCAGCGGGCCCGGCGGTAGGGCCCGGAGGGGCCCCGGGGGGAGGCCCGGTGGGAGCCTCGGGCTGGATCACGGCTGGAGGGGCTGGGCGGCGTCCCCACGACGCCGGTAGGGTCGTCCGCATGGGGAGCCATCCGCACGATCCGCCGATGCCCGTGCCCGCCACCGCCGCCGGACGCGAGGGACTCGAAGCCCTCCTCCGCACACCCCGCAGAGCCGTCGTCGCTCTCGACTTCGACGGCACCCTCGCCGACATCGTCCCCGACCCCGACCACGCCCGGGCCCACCCCGACGCCGTCCCCGCGCTCGCCGCACTCGCCCCCCGGGTCGAGGCCGTGGCCGTGGTCACCGGCCGCCCCGCCGGCGTCGCCGTCCGCTACGGCGGCTTCGCCGGGGTAGCCGGACTGGAGCACCTCGTCGTCCTCGGCCACTACGGGGCCGAGCGCTGGGACGCCGTCACCGGCGTCGTCCACGCCCCCGCCGAACACCCCGGCGTGGCGGCCGTACGGGCCGAGCTGCCCGGCTTCCTCGACGCCATCGGGGCCTGGCGCGGGACCTGGATCGAGGAGAAGGGCCGGGCACTGGCCGTTCACACCCGCCGCGCGGAAGACCCCGAGGCGGCGTTCGGCGCCCTCCGGGAACCCCTCGCGGAGCTCGCCGCCCGCCACGGGCTGATCGTCGAGCCGGGGCGCGCCGTCCTGGAGCTCCGCCCGCCGGGGATGGACAAGGGCGTCGCCCTGACCGAGTTCCTCCAGGAGCGCGACGCGGGGCCGGTCCTGTACGCGGGCGACGACCTGGGCGACCTCGCGGCGTTCTCGGCGGTCGAGAAACGACGGGCGGAGGGCCTCCCGGGGCTGCTGGTGTGCAGCGGCTCGGCGGAGGTCCCGGAACTGGCGGCCCGAGCTGACCTGGTCCTCCCGGGCCCGGCCGCGGTAGCGGCGTTCCTGGCACAGCTGGCGCAGGCCCTGCAGGCCTGAGGCCCCGGGCGCGCCGGCTTTCTGGTTGGGCCGCGGATGCCTGCCTGATCGGCATTTCGTGCGGGTAGCGGCCCCAGGCGGCCGCCGGACGCTGAGACGACAGGAGCGCGTAGCGATCTGGTGCGTGGGGTGGCGCCGGTTGACGGTGATGGGGGCCGGAAGGCTGGTCTGCCGTGTCCCGACGACCCCGACGGGTCCCTGACACGGCCGCATGTCCAAGGAACGTCCGTCCCGTTCCTTTGGGGGTTTCCCGGCAGTCTTCGTTTTTCCGTGGCGGGACGGGCTGTCAAGGGTGGCCGAAGGCCATCGCGAAGCGACGCGACGAAGGAGCGCCCTTGACAGGGCGGCCCGACGCGGAAGGACGATGAGGCTGACGGGAAAGCCCCAAGGCTGCTCTGAGACCGCCCAGGTCAGACCCCGCCCACCCCCCGCCCCGGCCGGCTCCCGGGCCTAGCCCAGTGCCTCCAGTTGGGCCGTGAACCAGGATGCCGGGGGGAGGGACGTGGCTGCCGCCGCCAGGCGTTTCGTGCGGGCCGACCGCTCCTCCTCCGGCATCGTCAGGGCCGTGTGGAGGGCTTCGGCCGTGGCCGTGACGTCGTACGGGTTGACCGTCAGAGCGTCCTGGCGGAGTTCCTCGTAGGCGCCCGCCCCCGTCGACAGGACCAGGACGCAGCCCGCCTCCGACACGACCGGGATCTCCTTGGCGACCAGGTTCATGCCGTCCCGCACCGGGTTGATCAGCGCCACGTCAGCCATCCGGTACGCCGCCAGGGACCGCGCGAAGTCGTCCTGGACGGAGACGAGCACCGGCTGCCAGTCGTCCGTCCCGAACTCGGCGTTGATGTCGGCGGCCAGGGACGTGACCGAGGCGGTGTAGTTCCGGTAGACCTCCAGGTCCTGGCGGGAGGGGTACGCCGACGCCAGGTGGACCACCCGGCCCCGCCACTCCGGGTGGACGGTCAGCAGCTCCCGGTACGCCAGCAGCCCCCGCAGGATGTTCTTCGACAGCTCGGTGCGGTCCACCCGCACGATCGTCTTGCGGTTCCCGACCTCCGCGCGCAGCCCCGCAAGCTTGTCGTCGACCTCCGGCCGGTGGGCGAGTGCCCGCAGGTCGTCGCCGTCCACACCCAGGGGGTACTGGCCGACCCCGGTGAAGCGCAGCTGCGTGTACCGGCCGTCCGCCGTCAGCCTGCGGTGGTGGACGCCGCCCTGGTGGTCCTCGCGGGGGACGAACCCGTCCGCGACGCCGTGCACGTCGTCCACCGTCGCGCCGCTGATGAAGGCGGCGGCCCAGGCCGCGGTGTGGAAGCCCAGCTGGTCGGCGCCGAGCATGCCCCACACCAGCCGGCTGCGGACGTCGTCGGGGAGCATGTGCAGGAAGTCGGGGGAGGCCCACGGGGTGTGCGTGAAGTGCGCGATCCGCAGGTCCGGGCGCAGCTCCCGCAGGGCCCCCGGGACCAGGGCCAGGTGGTAGTCCTGGACGAGGACGCGCGCGCCCGGCGCCGCCTCCTCGGCCAGCGCTTCGGCGAAGGCCTGGTTGTAGGCGGTGTACGAGTCCCAGCGCCGCCGGAACTCCGCGTCGAAGACGGGCTCGCGGGGGACGTCGTAGAGGTGGTGGTGGGTGAACCAGAGCACCGAGTTCGCGATGCCGTTGTACGCGTCGTCGTACACCGCGGGGTCGATGTCCAGCATCCGCACGCCGGGCTCGGAGACCCCCCGCCGGACCGCTTCGCGGTCGGCGTCGGAGAGGGCCGCGCAGATCCACAGGGCCTCCGGCTGTGCCGCGAGGGCCGCGGACAGGCCGGAGACCAGACCGCCCCCGCCGCGCCGGGCGCTGAGCGTGCCGTCGGCGGCGAGGGCGTACGAGAGCGGGCCGCGGTTGGCGGCGACGAGTACCTGAGAAGCCATGCCGCGAACCTAGCCCGGGGTCTCCTCGCTCAAACGTCCGGGAAATGCCCGGTTCGTCACGCGCCGGTCAAGCCGGCCGCCGGGCGGTACGGGCTCACGCCACGCGCCGGACCGCGTACTCCTCGATCTCCAGCATCGGCGGCCGCTCCTCCGTGTCCACGGGGTAGGTGCGCGGAACGAACCCGTCCGGCCCCCTCTCGAACTGGGTGAGCTCGGGCCGTACGAGGTGTCCGCGCGAGAGCCGCAGCTGGGCGGTGCGGTAGATCGCGGCGGCCATCCGGCCGAGCGCCTGCCCGCTCTGGTGCTTGTGCAGCCGGACCCCGACGTCCACCTGGGCCATGGCGTCCAGGCCGACGGTGTGCAGGGCGTCGACGAGCAGGCCGAGCTCGACCCCGTACCCGACGGGGAAGGGCAGGCGCTCCAGCAGGGAGCGGCGTACGGCGTACTCGCCGCCGAGGGGCTGGACGAAGCCGGCCAGCTGCGGCCAGTGGAGGTTGAGCAGGGGGCGCGCCACCAGCTCGGTGACGCGTCCGCCCTGGCCGGGGGCGTCCCCGAGGGGGCGGTCGTACATGGCCTTGACGAACTGCACCTGCGGGTCGGTCAGCAGCGGGCCGACGATCCCGGAGACGAAGGCGGACGAGAAGTCGCGCAGGTCGGCGTCGATGAAGCAGACGACGTCCCCGGTGGTGGCCAGCAGGGAGCGCCACAGCACCTCGCCCTTGCCGCGTACGGCGGGGACGCGGGGCAGGATCTCGTCCCGGTGCACGACGCGGGCGCCGGCCTTGGCCGCGACCTCGGCGGTGCGGTCGGCGGACCCGGAGTCGACCACCACCAGCTCGTCCACCAGGGGGACCGGCGGGGCCTCGATCAGATCGCGCCGGATCACCTCGACGATCTCTCCGACCGTGGCCTCCTCGTCGAGCGCGGGCAGCACCACGCTCACCGTGGTCCCGGTCGCCCGTTTGCGCTCCAGGAGCTGGTCGAGCGGTCGGTCGGCGGCGGACCAGGAGCGGTCGGCCAGCCAGCGCTCCACCTCATCCAGCACTCTCAGCACTCCCCGGCTAGTCGGCCGCGGCACCACACCCGGCGCTTTTCGGCCGAATTGTGATCCATCTCGCGGTTCGGACGACTGTCTCAACCAGCCGCCCCTTCGGTTACAGTCTTGAACAACGCGAAGGCCCACCGCATGCCGGGGGCCCCGCAACAAACGCACCGGCGCGCCATCGAGCGCGTATGCCGGTGCCATACCGCTCATCCAGAGGGGCAGAGGGACACGGCCCGTTGAAGCCCCGGCAACCCTCCAGTCGGTTCTCGCGATGCGATACGCATCCCGCGGGGTCCCCGGCTAGGGAAGGTGCCAATTCCGTCTCATGGCGAAGTGCGCCATGGGGAAGATGAGGAGAAAGGGCCTCGCCATCATGGCTGCACAGTCTGTCGCCACCTCTGCAAACGCCTCCGCCGCCGCCGGATCCGTCGATCTCGGCCCCGCCACCGGCCTTTCCTGTCGTGAGTGCGGCACCCGTTTCGAGCTCGGCCCCGTCTTCGCCTGCGTCGAGTGTTTCGGTCCGCTGGAGGTGGCCTACGAGCTGCCCGCCGGTGACCCGGAGGCCCTGCGCGCGGCGATCGAGGCCGGCCCGAACAACATCTGGCGTTACGCGCCGCTGCTGCCCGTCCCCGCGGACGTGGCGTCCAAGCCGAGCCTGAACCCCGGCTTCACCAAGCTGGTGGACGCGCGGAACCTGGCCAAGGAGCTGGGCGTCACCGGCAAGCTTTACGTCAAGGACGACTCCGGCAACCCGACGCACTCCTTCAAGGACCGCGTCGTCGCGATCGCCGTCGAGGCCGCCCGCGCCTTCGGCTACACCACCCTCTCCTGCTCCTCCACGGGCAACCTGGCCGGTGCCGTCGGCGCCGCGGCCGCCCGCGCCGGCTTCCGCTCCTGCGTGTTCATCCCGCACGACCTGGAGCAGGGCAAGGTCGTCATGGCCGGTGTCTACGGTGGCGACCTGGTCGGCATCGAGGGCAACTACGACGACGTGAACCGCTTCTGCTCCGAGCTCATCGGGGACCCGCTGGGCGAGGGCTGGGGCTTCGTCAACGTCAACCTGCGCCCCTACTACGGCGAGGGCTCCAAGACCCTGGCGTACGAGATCTGCGAGCAGCTCGGCTGGCGGCTGCCCGACCAGATCGTCATCCCGATCGCGTCCGGCTCACAGCTCACCAAGATCGACAAGGGTCTCCAGGAGCTGATCAAGCTCGGGCTGGTCGAGGACAAGCCGTACAAGATCTTCGGCGCCCAGGCCGAGGGCTGTTCCCCGGTGTCCACCGCCTTCAAGGCGGGTCACGACGTGGTCCGCCCGCAGAAGCCGAACACCATTGCCAAGTCCCTGGCCATCGGCAACCCGGCGGACGGCCCGTACGTGCTCGACATCGCGCGCCGCACCGGCGGCTTCGTCGAGGACGTCAACGACGAGCAGGTCGTCGAGGCCATCCGGATCCTGGCGCAGACCGAGGGCATCTTCGCCGAGACCGCGGGCGGCGTGACCGTCGGCGTGACGAAGAAGCTCATCGAGAACGGGCAGCTCGACCCCTCGCTGACCACCGTGGTCCTGAACACCGGTGACGGCCTCAAGACCCTGGAGGCGGTGTCCGGCACCGGCCAGACCGCCACCATCCGCCCGAGCCTGGACGCGTTCCGCGCCGCCGGCCTGGCCTGACCCTTCCCTCGTACTACACGGAAAGGCGGTAGCGCCATGAGCGTCAACGTCCGCATCCCCACCATCCTGCGCACCTACACCGGCGGCGCCGCCGAGGTCCCGGCCGAGGGCACGACCCTCGCGGAGGTCATCGACTCCCTGGAGGCGAACCACCCGGGCATCGCCGCGCGCGTCCTGGACGACCAGGGCAAGCTGCGCCGCTTCGTGAACGTCTACGTCAACGACGACGACGTGCGCTTCGAGGGCGGCCTGCAGACGGCGACGCCGGACGGCGCCGGCGTCTCGATCATCCCGGCCGTGGCCGGGGGCTGCTGATCCGGAAGTAATCAGAATTGCCCCCTCCGCTAAAAGCGGAGGGGGCAATTCTGCTTGATTGGGCGCGGTAGAGTTGGGGAAGTCCCCTCCGCTGTTCTTGCCCGCCGCATATGAGCGGGCTGCGTGAGGGTTGACATTGAGTCAACATGCGCGCGCCTTTTGGGGCATTGGTGAGCCTTGTCGGGCCCGACTTGCCCAGGAATAGGACAACTTTTCAGCCTATTTCCACGTTTGCTCGTGTCCAGATTTCTCGTCGGATTGACCTGTTGCAGACAGCAGCGGTGCAGATACATTCAGCCCCGGTCGAGGCGTTCCGGCGCAAGTTCTGACCCGGGTCCGCGAAGTGCGTGACCTGCGCAAGGGCCAGTAATAGGGGAGTTAGGCATGGCTCAGGGCACCGTCAAGTGGTTCAACGCGGAGAAGGGCTACGGCTTCATCGCGGTCGACGGTGGTGCGGATGTGTTCGTCCACTACAGCGCCATCCAGATGGACGGGTACCGCACCCTTGAAGAGGGTCAGCGGGTCGAGTTCGAGATCTCGCAGGGCCAGAAGGGTCCGCAGGCGGACATGGTCAAGCTCGCGGCCGGCTGAGTCGAAGCGCGATCGGCCACCGACGCACGCACCAACACGTGAGGGGCCCCATCCCGGCCGGGATGCGGGCCCCTCACGTATGCCCGGACCGTCCCGGCGCGCACGTCCCGGCCCGCCATGGCTCGAAGCCGCTTGCACTCGTGGGGGCCGAGTGCTAATCATTGGCGTTAGCACTCTCCGGGTGAGAGTGCTACAAGACGAGGACCGGGCCGGTGAGGCCCGCAGGGTCCGGCGGGAAGGAACCGCCGGGTCGGCAGGCCGTCCGTCGCGGGCGCGGGCGCGGTCCGGAGCAATCCACCCTCCCCTGTCGCCTGGCGGCGCGGGGGGAACCCCAGTCCTGGAGGACCACTTCAGATGGCCAAGATCATTTCGTTCAACGAGGAGGCCCGGCGCGGTCTCGAGCGTGGCATGAACCAGCTCGCCGACGCCGTCAAGGTCACCCTTGGCCCCAAGGGTCGCAACGTCGTCCTTGAGAAGAAGTGGGGTGCGCCCACGATCACCAACGACGGCGTCTCCATCGCCAAGGAGATCGAGCTCGAGGACCCGTACGAGAAGATCGGCGCCGAGCTGGTCAAGGAAGTCGCCAAGAAGACGGACGACGTCGCCGGCGACGGTACGACCACCGCCACCGTCCTCGCCCAGGCTCTCGTCCGCGAGGGTCTGCGCAACGTGGCCGCCGGTGCCAACCCGATGGCCCTCAAGCGTGGTATCGAGAAGGCCGTCGAGGCCGTCTCCGCCGCCCTGCTGGCCCAGGCCAAGGATGTCGAGACCAAGGAGCAGATCGCTTCCACGGCCTCCATCTCCGCCGCCGACACCCAGATCGGCGAGCTCATCGCCGAGGCCATGGACAAGGTCGGCAAGGAAGGCGTCATCACCGTCGAGGAGTCCCAGACCTTCGGTCTGGAGCTGGAGCTCACCGAGGGTATGCGCTTCGACAAGGGCTACATCTCGGCGTACTTCGCCACCGACATGGAGCGTATGGAGGCGTCCCTCGACGACCCGTACATCCTGATCGTCAACTCCAAGATCGGCTCGGTCAAGGACCTGCTGCCGCTCCTGGAGAAGGTCATGCAGTCCGGCAAGCCGCTGCTGATCATCGCCGAGGACGTCGAGGGCGAGGCCCTGTCGACCCTGGTCGTCAACAAGATCCGCGGCACCTTCAAGTCCGTCGCCGTCAAGGCCCCGGGCTTCGGCGACCGCCGCAAGGCCATGCTCGGCGACATCGCCATCCTCACGGGCGGCACGGTCATCTCCGAGGAGGTCGGCCTCAAGCTGGAGAACGCCGGTCTCGACCTGCTCGGCCGCGCCCGCAAGGTCGTCATCACCAAGGACGAGACGACCATCGTCGACGGTGCCGGTGACAGCGACCAGGTCCAGGGCCGCGTCAACCAGATCCGCGCCGAGATCGAGAACTCCGACTCGGACTACGACCGCGAGAAGCTCCAGGAGCGCCTCGCGAAGCTGGCCGGCGGCGTGGCCGTCATCAAGGCCGGTGCCGCGACCGAGGTCGAGCTCAAGGAGCGCAAGCACCGCATCGAGGACGCCGTCCGCAACGCCAAGGCGGCCGTCGAAGAGGGCATCGTCGCCGGTGGTGGCGTGGCCCTGCTCCAGGCCTCCTCGGTCTTCGAGAAGCTGGAGCTCACCGGTGACGAGGCGACCGGCGCCAACGCCGTGAAGCTCGCGCTGGAGGCCCCGCTGAAGCAGATCGCCGTCAACGGTGGTCTCGAGGGTGGCGTCGTCGTGGAGAAGGTGCGCAACCTGGCCGTCGGCCACGGTCTGAACGCCGCCACGGGCGAGTACGTCGACATGATCGCCGAGGGCATCATCGACCCGGCGAAGGTCACGCGCTCCGCGCTGCAGAACGCCGCGTCCATCGCCGCGCTCTTCCTGACCACCGAGGCCGTCATCGCCGACAAGCCGGAGAAGGCCGCCGCCGCTCCGGGCGGCATGCCGGGCGGTGACATGGACTTCTGATCGGCCCCTGGCTGATCGGCTGTTCTCGAACGAGGGCGGCACCCCTTCCGGGCGGAGGGGGTGCCGCCCTCGGGCGTTTGCGGGGGCGGGGGGTCAGTGGGCGTAGTCCTTGAGTTTCTCGGTGTCCAGCGTGATCCCGACGGGGTCGGGGAGCGTGACCGTTTCCCCGTAGGCGTACGTAACGGACCGTCGGTACATCCCGTTCTCCGGGTCGCTATGGACGATGAGCAGGTCCGCGTCCCGGTCCACGAGGAGGTACACCGGGATCCGTGCCTGGGCGTACGCGGTGCGCTTCTCGTGCCGGTCGCGCCGGTCGGTGTCGGGGTCGAAGGACGTGACCTCCACGACCATCAGTGTCCCGGCGGGATCCGCCCACTCGCCGTCCTGGGCGGCGTAGTGGTCGTACGGCGCGAGCGCCCCGTCGGCGCGGGCCCGTCCGGTGCGGTAACTGTCCACCTTCAGCCCCTGCTCGGGGTAGAGGGCGAGCTCGGGGCGCTGCTGCATGCACTGGCGCAGCAGCCACATGATGATGGCACCGTGGCGCTGATCGGGCACCGGCTTGACTCCGAGCTTTCCGTTGATGAATTCGAGCGTGACCGTCTCGGGTGCGCGGCGGGCCAGTGTCTCGAAGTCATCGAGGGACATCTGGGCGCGTGCGGCGGTGCTGGGGGTCATGGGGTCGCCTCCTCGACACCATGGTGCCCGTGTTCGGCGCCGGTGGATCGGTGGACTGGTCATCGGCGGTTCCTTTCGCGGATGCGGGCCGCGTGGGCGCGGACCTCGGCCGGGGTGAGGGTCGGGGTGAACACCGGCGGGCGGGGGGTGTCGGGGCGGCAGGCGCGGCAGCGGCCGTCGGTGAAGGCGGCGGGCGGGCCGGGCGCGCGGCATTCGGCGCACTCGGCGCGGGGCGGGGGTGGGGTTGGGGCGGGGTCGGGGTCGGGTGGTGCGGCGGGGAGTTTGGACTCCAGGCGCTTGCGGACCAGGGCCGCCGGGTGGTGGACCGGGGACGGCAGGCCGGCGGTGAGGGCGAGCCGGATGCGGTCGGGGGCGACGCCCCGGGCCAGCCAGGGCACGAGGAGCGGGGCGAGGGCCGTGCAGTCGGCCTTGGAGAGCGCGAGGGCGGGGGCGGTACGGCCGAGCGAGGCGAGGATGGCGTACGCGTCGGGGCCGGCGGGGGGTGGTGCCGGGGCCGGGGGCGGGGCCGGGGCCGGGGCCGTTGGCGGGCCCGGGGAGGTTGGCGGGGCCTGTGGCGGTGACATCGCCGGGGCCGGGGGCGCTGGTGGCGCCTGCGGGGCCTGGGCCGGTGGCGGCGGCGGGGACGGCTGGTGGGCCGGTGGGGTCGGCGGGGGTGTCTGTGGGGGTGGTGGTGGGGTGGTTGGGGCGGGGGCATCCCTGCGGGTGAACCGGGACCACCAGGCGTCGTCGCGGGGGGTGCGGGAGAAGAAGGTGCGGGTGACCCACCGTGTGGTCTCGCCGGGCAGCCGCTGCCGTACGCGGTGCAGATGGCCTGCGGTGGCCAGCCGGTTGAGGGCGGTGCGCAGGGCGCACTGGCCCCACAGGGGCAGCACGGCCGCGAGGGTCTTCACGCTGATGTCGGCGCCGTCCGGCAGCCGGTCGAGGTACCCGGCGACGGCCGCCTCCCGGGCCGGGAGGTGCGCGAAGTCGCGGGCGGTGCGGGGCGCTTGCTCCGGTGCGGCGATTTTGCCGTAGCCGGGCTTGGCGAGGGGGTGCGGGGCAGCACTAAGCTGAGTGGCATCCATGGGGATCGCGCTCACGATCTTGATGGTCAGGCCCTCGTATGGTGTTGGCGCACCGGCGGGGGCCGATTTTCGTTTCCAGCCGCAAGGTAGGGCCTGACGGCCCTGCGTGGCAAGCCGCTCACGGATCGTCATCTCACCTGGTATGGGGGCCGGTTGGGAGGGTGGTGGGTGGTGGTGGGCTCCGCCCACCACCCATTCCACAGACAGGGCGCTCGGACTCCCGCGGCTTGAGCCCCGGGCGCCGGCGACCGCCCGGAACGTGGGACGAAACGGCGCGGCGGGGCGGCGTTTGGTTGACTTGCGGCATGAGCGACGGGAAGAGCGTGTTCATCAAGATCTGCGGCCTCAAGACGCCCGAGGACGTCGACGTGGCGGTGGAGGCGGGCGCCCATGCCGTCGGGTTCGTGCTCGCGCCGAACAGCCCCCGCACCATCGACGCCGCGCGGGCGCGCGAGCTCGCCGCCCGGGTGCCGGACGGGGTGCTCACCGTCGGGGTGTTCCGGGGGCAGCCCCTGGAGGAGGTGCGCCGGCTCACCGAGGAGAGCGGCGTGCGCGGGGTGCAGCTGCACGGCGACGAGGACCGCGCGTACTACGAGGAGCTCCGCGCGCCCGGCCGGACCCTGCTGCGGGCCACCGCCGAGCACGTCGCGCGCTGCGGTGAGTACGGCGAGGACCTGCTGCTGATCGACGCCCCCGACCCGGGCTCCGGCAAGCCCTGGAACTGGGGATCCGTGCAGTTCACGGCCCCCGAGGGGCGCTGGCTGCTGGCCGGCGGGCTCGCCCCGGGCAACGTCCGCGAGGCGATCGCGGCCACCGGCGCCTGGGGTGTGGACGTCTCCAGCGGGGTCGAGCGGGAGCGCGGCGTGAAGTCCCCGGAGCTCATCCGGGCCTTCATCGACGCCGCCTCGCAATCATACGATTACTCTGAGTGAGAACACGGGGGTGGCGGCCCGCACGCCGGGCAGGACACCTCCATGGAATCGGACCACTCCGGATGGCTGCGCCGCCTGACCGGCCGCCTCCTCCCCGCGGCCGGCGGCGGAGGCCTGCCGGCGTTCACCCCGCGCCGCGCGCCCGTCTTCACCGCCGACTTCACCTCCACCGCCCAGTGGGTGGCCGGCCGCTCCTGGGCCTATCCCGACGGCGGCCCGGTCAACCCGGGCGACAACAAGCTCGACCACCTCGTCGAGGACCCCTCCTACAGCCGGAGCGGCACCTTCAGGGCCACCCGCCGCCCCGACGGGAACTGGGACACCGGGCTGCTCACCACCGAGGGCAGCGACCAGGGGTTCACCGTCCGCACCGGTGACGTCCTGGAGGCCCGGGTCCGGCTGCCCACCGAGACGGGGGCCTGGCCCGCGATCTGGACCTGGCGGGACGGCGGCCAGGAGATCGACGTCTTCGAGTACCACCCCGACAACGCGGACCTGCTGGAACTCTCCAACCACGTCCGCGAGGCCCACCGCTACCACCGTGACCCCTCCGTCCGGCCCGGCGCCTGGATCGACCTGCGGATCGAGTTCGGCAAACGGTCCGTGGTCTGGTGGGTCAACGGCACCCGCGCCTTCTCCGACGGGCGGGGCGTGGGGCGCGGCTGGCGCGCCTACCTCATCGTCAACCTGTCCGTCTGCGCGGGCCGCTACCACCCGGCGCCGGAGCCGGAGCAGACGGAGATGTCGTACGAGGTGTCGGAGCTGCGGGTCTACCGCGGCTAGGCGGGCCCGTCGGCTCCCCGGGCGGTGACCGGGCGGCCCGCCGATAATGGGAGCCGTGGACGCGCCGCGCAGGACGCACCGGGCGCAGGCCATGGCCCGCCCCAGGGGGGCCGGCCTGGCGTTCTGGCCGTTCGGCGTACGGGCGGCGGTGCTCCTGGTCCCCGTCCTGCTGGTCCTCCTGTCCCTGGCCTGGGGCGCCGCGCGTGACGCGCTGGGCCTGGGCGCGGTGTCGGCGGGGTGGGCGCTGCTGGTCATCGTCGGCCTGAGCGTGCTGCCCGTCCTGCTGGTGCTGCTCAGCGGGTTCGTCGCGTCCGGCGGCGCGGGGGGCGTCGAGCCCGGCGCGGTCAAGGCCGCCCTCACGGCGGCGGCCGCCTCCCGGCGCGGTCTGGCCGTGTCGCCGGCCGGCTTCGGCGGGGCCGTGACCTCGCTGCGGGGGCTGCGCGGCGCCGAGGTGGTGGTCGTCGACCTGGAGGACGGGCACGCCTGGTGGGAGCACCGGCTGCTGCTCCTGTGCGCGGCGGCGGCCCGGCCCGGCGGGCCGGCGGTGGTCGTCTTCACGGCGCACGGGGAGGGCCGTGACGGCCGGTACGTCGGCTGGGCGCGCCCGGCCGACCTCCTCCAGCGGCTCCAGGACGCGGACCCGGACCTGCGCAAGGCGTACCTGGAGGCCTCCGGGCAGGCCGTCGGGGTCCGTCTCGCCGAGGCGTCGGGGCCGGCGCCGGCGGCGCGGCTGATGAAGGAGCTCGGTCTGGAGGGCCTGCGCGGCCTGACGCACCCGCCGCCGCGCGACGCCCTCAGCCCGTTCCTGGAGGAACAGCTGCTGGCCCGGCGCGTGGACCGGTTCGACGGCTCACCCGACGAGATCGACGTCCCGCGGCTGCGGCAGCTGTTCGCCCCCGTCCTGCATACGCGGTCGCTGGAGCACACCGACGAGGACGCGGCCTGGCTCAGGGCGGCCCTCCTCGACGAGGAAGACCACATCGCCTTCACCGACGCGGGCCGCTACACCGGCATCCTGCCGGGTCCCGCCGTGGCCAGGACGGTGCTCCTGGCCCTGCTCCGGCCGGACGCGGGGGCGCCCGGCCTTCGATGACACCCCATCGAGGTGTTCCATGAAACCGAAACCCTTCTCCACCGCTGCCGCCCTCCTGTGCGGCCTCGTCATGATGGGTTCGACCTCGACCGCCTTCGCGTACACCCCCGCGACGGTGGCGAAGTCCGCCCTGTGCCCCACGGCCAACCCCCCGCCCGGCACGGGCTCCCAGATCACGGCCGCCGACGCCGACGCCCTCGTCCGCGCCCATAACGACGCCCGCCGGGCGGCCATCAAGAAGTACAACCCCGACCTCGCCCTGACCTCCGTCACCTGGAGCCCGAAGCTCGCGTGCGACGCGCAGGCCTGGGCGGACGATCCGGCGTCCAGCGCGAACGGTCGACTGCACCACAGCAGCCGCGCCACCAACGGCAACGAGGGCGAGAACCTGCTCAACAGTGCCCCCGGACCGGCCCGTCCCCTGATGGCGCTCGACCCCTCGGTGAGCTACAGCTGGATCGCCGAGAAGGACGCGTTCGACAAGGACCAGAACGCCCCGATCAACGACACCAATTACAAGGTCTGGGGCCACTACTCCCAGATCGTCTGGATGTCGCCCCAGTCCCTCACCACCGCGATCGGTTGCGGTGTGAAGGAGGGCGTGCCGGTGAACGAGACCAAGGGCTGGATCCTGGTATGCCGGTACGCCGCCGCGGGCAACATCATCGGGCAGCGGGCCATCCCGGCCGGCAGCGTCAAGCCGCTTCCTCCTCCCGTGCCCCCGAAGCCCCCCGCGCCCACCACGCCCTTCCGGGGCACCAGCGCCGTCGCGCAGCGCAACAACCATCTGGACGTGTTCTGGGTGGGGCCCGACGGTTCGGTGCGTTCGCAGTGGTGGGACGCCGGTGCGGGTGGTGCGTGGGCTTCGCACCCCTCGTTCAACATCGCGGCACCCGGTAGCGCCGTCCCGAGTTCGGCTGTGTCCGCCGTGTCCCAACGTGACGGTCATCTGGACGTGTTCTGGATCGGGCCTGACGGTTCCGTGCGTTCGCAGTGGTGGGACGCCGGCGCGGGCGGTGCGTGGGCTTCGCACCCCTCGTTCAACATCGCGCCACCGGGCGCCGCCGCCACGGCTTCGGGCGTGGCTGCCGTGGTGCAGCGCAACAACCATCTGGACGTGTTCTGGGTGGGGCCTGATGGTTCGGTGCGTTCGCAGTGGTGGGATGCCGGTGCGGGTGGTGCGTGGGCTTCGCATCCCTCGTTCAACATCGCGGCGCCTGGTGTGGCCGCGTCGGGTTCGGCCGTGGCCGCTGTGTCCCAGAGGAACAACCATCTGGATGTGTTCTGGATCGGGCCTGATGGTTCGGTGCGTTCGCAGTGGTGGGACGCCGGTGGGGGCGGTGCGTGGGCTGCTCATCCCTCGTTCGGCATCGTGGGTTCTGGTGCTGCCGCGCTGAGATCGGGTGTCGCCGCCGTGGCGCAGCGCAACAACCATCTGGACGTGTTCTGGATCGGGCCTGATGGTTCGGTGCGTTCGCAGTGGTGGGATGCCGGTGCGGGTGGTGCGTGGGCTTCGCATCCCTCGTTCAACATCGCGGCGCCTGGTGTGGCCGCGTCGGGTTCGGCCGTGGCCGCTGTGTCCCAGAGGAACAACCATCTGGATGTGTTCTGGATCGGGCCTGATGGTTCGGTGCGTTCGCAGTGGTGGGACGCCGGTGGGGGCGGTGCGTGGGCTGCTCATCCCTCGTTCGGCATCGTGGGTTCTGGTGCTGCCGCGCTGAGATCGGGTGTCGCCGCCGTGGCGCAGCGCAACAACCATCTGGACGTGTTCTGGATCGGGCCTGATGGTTCGGTGCGTTCGCAGTGGTGGGACGCCGCCGGAGGCGGTGCGTGGGCCGCGCACCCCTCGTTCAACATCGCCCCACCGGGAAGTTCCGCCCCGCAGTAGCGGGCAGGGGACCGGCCCCGGCGCCACGGAGGTGGCCGCCGGGGCCGGCCCCTGCCGTCAGGCGGGCCCCGCCGAGCCGTCCGCCTCCACCGCCACCACCCCCGGCAGCGCGGCCACGTCCGCGACCTGCTCCGGGCTGAGCCGGGCCGCGAAGCCGTTCAGCGCGTGGTGGAAGTAGCGGTCCGGCCGTACGCCGCCGACCTGCGCGGCGACGGCGGCCGGGTCGACGCCCCGGCGCACGGTGACGATGTACGAGGGCCAGTCGACCGGCGCCGTCCGGGACGCGGGCTCACGCCGGGCGGCGGCGTCGGCGGCGGTGGACAGGGGCAGGACGGCGACGGCGGCCAGAACGGCGGCGGCCACGGGCAGGGCTCGGCTCACACGGTTGCGCATGCGGCGAGGCCACCACGCGCGAAGGGGCCGGTCAACGACGTCGGGGGGTGTGGCGGTGGCACGTCCGTCCGGTCGGCCGCGCGCTCCCCGGGGTGGCGGCGGGCCGTACGGGTGGTCTTACCGGGGCGGCCCGGGCCCGCACTCCGGCTCGGGCCGCCGCCGCCCCAGGGGGAGAAACCTTTCGCCAGCGGTGCCGTCGGCCGGCCCCGGCGTGGATCGGCCAGACAGGGGCAGGGGGTCAAGCCGGGCCGGGGCGTGACCCGATGGAAGGGAAGGCCGCCCCCGCAGCGAGAACTCGTCGCCGCGCGGGCGGCTCGCCCATGCCGACCTTCCCGGCCCTCAGGGAGTCCCCACCATGCGCCTGCTCGTCCGTCTGGCCACCGCCGCCCTCCTCACCGTCACCCCGCTCACGGCCGGAACCGCCTCCGCCGCCGGCCCCGAACCGACCCCGGTACCGCTGCACACGGCCGCGGACTCCCTGCCCGGCCGGTACATCGTGACCCTGGAGAAGGGGGTGGACGCGGCCAAGACGGCCGAGAAGCTCGGGCTGAAGCCCTCGTTCGTCTACACCTCGGCGATGAACGGCTTCGCGGCCCCGATGACCCCGCTCCAGCTGACGATCGCCCGCGTCACCCTGGGGGTGAAGTCGGTGGAGGAGGACGGACGCGTGCGGTCCGTGCCGCTGCCGGCCTCCCCGGCGGGCGTGCGGGGGCCGGCCGCCTCGTGGGGCCAGGACCGGATCGACCAGAGACACCTGCCCCTCGACGGCGAGTTCACGACCCACGGCAACGGAGCCGGGGTGACCGCCTACATCCTGGACACCGGCATCGACTACGCGCACTCCGAGTTCGGCGGCCGCGCCAAGCCGGGCTTCGACGCCATGGGCGACGGCCGGGGCGGCCAGGACTGCAACGGCCACGGCACGCACGTCGCGGGTACGGTCGCCGGTGCCACGTACGGGGTGGCGCGCAAGGCGGACCTGGTCAGCGTCCGCGTCCTGGGGTGCGACGCCACGGGCGCGTGGTCCGGGATCATCGCGGGCATGGACTGGGTGGCCAAGAACGCCAAGCAGCCGGCCGTGCTCAACGGCTCCCTGGGCGGCGACCGGTCGCAGGCGGTCAACGACGCCGCCAACGCCCTGTTCGACGCGGGCGTCCTGCCGGTGATCGCGGCGGGCAACTCCGCGAAGGACGCCTGCTACGTCTCGCCCGCCTCGGCGGCGCGCGTGGTGACGGTCGGGGCGACCGACCGCTACGACCAGGAGGCCTTCTTTTCCAACTACGGCCGGTGTCTCACCCTCTACGCCCCGGGCCAGGAGATCGTCTCGGCGAAGCTCGGCGGCGGCAGCGTGGCCCTGAACGGTACGTCCATGGCCGCGCCGCACGTCACGGGCGTCGTCGCCCTCTACCGGGCGTCCCACCCGGAGGCGGGCACGGCGGCCCTCAAGGAGTGGCTGGAGACCAAGTCCACGAAGGACGTCGTGACCAACCTCGGCAACGGCAGCCCGAACAGGCTGCTGTGGACCGCCGGTCTCTGACGGCTCAGAGCGTACGGACGAACTCGGCCCAGGCCCGCGCGCGGAACACCACGTGCGGGCCTTCGGGCTGCTTGGAGTCCCGGACGGGGACCACGTCGGGGTGCGCGTCGCAGACCTCTACGCAGTCGCCGCCGGTGCCGTCGCTGTGGGTGGACTTGCGCCAGGTGGCCATCTCAACGCAGTCGCCGCCGCTGCCGCCGCTGTAGCTGGACTTGTGCCAGGTGGCTGCCGATAGGTCGTACTCAGGCATGGTCGTCATGTGCGTAACCCTCCGCCGCAGCTTCGATCATGGCCAGGGACTCGCGCGGTGACAGCGCATTGGCCGTGAGGAGATCGTAGGTCAGGCTGTGGCGGGTAACTGTGGCCGGATCGTCCAACAGCATGCCCATCGCGTTGCCTTGGATGTAGGCGAGGGGCGGAGCGTCCTCGAACGTCATCAGCTTCAAAGTGCCGCCCATCGAGGCGTGGGCGCCCGCACGGAAAGGGAGCACCTGGACGACGATTCGATGGGCGAGCGTGAGGTTGAGGATGTGTCGCAACGCCCCCGCCATTACGGCAGGCCCCCCAACCGCCCGCCGGATGACGGTCTCGTCGAGAATGCACCACAACATGGGCTTAGTTGGGTTCTTCAGCAGCGCGGCTCGGTCCAGCCGGTTTGCCACAAGCTCGTCGATGTCGTCTTCCGTCGCGGTCGGCCGGTAGGCGCGAAAGACTTCCCGGGCGTAGGGCTCCGTCTGGAGCATGCCCGGTAGCGCGAGAGGCGAGTACTCCTTGATGGTCACCGCCTCGGCCTCTGCCTCGGCGGCCTCCGCGAAGTGTTCCGGGTACTTGGACTTGGCCGAGGCCCCGCAGTTGCGGGTGAAGAACCCGTCCGTCCCCAGGACCTGGTCTATGGCCGTGGCGAGTTCGAGGGTGATGCGGCGGGTGCCGTTCTCCATCTGGCCGATGTACGAGCCGCTCACGAAGAGCTTCTCGCCCAGGGCGGCCTGGCTCATGTCGCGGCGTTCGCGGGCGACGCGGAGTTCGGCGCCCAGGAGGGCGCGGGGTGAGGAGGGGTC
Organism: Streptomyces sp. NPDC000075; assembly: GCF_040301925.1. Lineage (NCBI taxonomy): Bacteria > Bacillati > Actinomycetota > Actinomycetes > Kitasatosporales > Streptomycetaceae > Streptomyces > Streptomyces sp. NPDC000075. The sequence goes on along the minus strand of NZ_JBEPFL010000019.1, from coordinate 30,015 downwards.
GAGGGGCTTTGCTGGCATGGCAACTCCTGCTCCAACAGCTGCGGTTGCTGCGGTTGACCTCCTTGAAGGCTATCGAGACCACCGCCACTCTGTGTAGAGGAGCTGAATACTCAGAGTAGAAAGGTGACATGTCATGGTGCTCACGCCGAAGGAGCGGATGCGGGCGGCCGAGGAGGCCGTGCGTCAGCTGAGGGAGTCCCTGGAGGGGGTCGGGGTCACCTTCCCCTCCCTCGACGTGGACGGGGTCTCCGCCGCCGGTACCTACGGGCTCCCCCTCGTGGACCTCGGCCGCTGCAACCTGGACACCGCCCTGCGGCTGGCCGCCGTCCTGCACGAGCGGGCGGGGGCGTGAGCGAGCCGGTCGAGGCGGCGGAGTTCGCCTTCGAGCTGGGGTGGCGGCTGCGCGGGCTGGAGGCGGCCCTCGGCGGCGGCGGGTGGCGGCGCGGGGGTGCGGGGCTCGCCGTACGGGTGCGGCGGGACGAGGCGGGCGGGACGTGGACGGCGGTCGGGGACGACGGGCGGCGGCGGGTGACGCGGGTGGCCGGTTCGGCGGACGAGGCGACGGCGCAGGTGCAGGAGGCGTTCGGGGTGGAGGGGTGGCGCCCGCAGCCGCCTCCGCCGCCGGGATGGCAGCGGTTCACGCTGCTGCACCGGCCCGCCGGGGAGTGCCCGCCGTACGAGGATCCGCGCTACGACCGGCTCAGGGCCCGGCCGCCGCGCGGGTGCGTGGCCGAGCCGGTCGGCGGGGGCTTCGGGCTGCGCTGCGAGCGGCCGGGGGCGCGGCTGCTGGACGCGGTGGCGGCGACGTGCGCGGAGGTCCGGGAGGGGTACGGGCTGCTGCTGTGCGATCTCGGGGTGGAGAAGGTGCAGGAGTGGGTGGAGGACGGGCCGGACGGGTGGGGTGCGGAGATCGTCGGCCAGCTGCTGCTGATGGTGGCCGAGCGGGGGCCGCGGCTGGGGTACTCGGTGGAGGACCTGGCCGGGTTCCTGCGGATGGCTGCCGGCGGGGCCGTGCCCGCCGACCCGGGGCGGGAATGAGCGTGCCGGCGGCCGAGCCCGCCCGTACGATGGCATATAGATCTGCCGCATCTTTATGCCTGGAGGGCGCGATGTCACGCACCATGGTGGACCTGGATGATGCACTGCTCGCCGAGGCGGCGGAGATACTGGGGACCACGACCAAGCGGGCGACCATCAACGGAGCACTGGCGGAGTTCGTGGCGGCGGCGCGTCGGCGGCGTTTCGTGGAACTGATGGACGAGGGTGTCTTCGACGACCTGCGCGACCCTGAGGTGATGGGGGACGCATGGCGGTGAGGTACCTGGTCGACAAGAGCGCGTGGGCCCGGATGCATCTGCCTTCCGTCCGGGAAAGGCTGATGCCGCTGTTGGAGCGCGGTGTGCTCGCCACCTGCGCGGTCGTCGACCTGGAAATCCTTTACAGCACACGCAACGCCGAGGACCACGCGCGGGGCCGCTCCGTACGCCGGGGCTTCGAGTGGCTTCCGCTGACCGACGAGATCGGCGAGCGGGCCATCGAGGTGCAGGGGCTGCTCGCGCAGAGTGGGGACCACCGCCGGGCCTCGCTGGCGGACCTGCTGATCGCGGCCACGGCCGAGCGTCATGGCGTGGTGGTCCTGCACTACGACGCGGATTACGACGGCATCGCCAAGGTCACGGGCCAGCCGGTCGAGTGGGTGGTGGAGCAGGGCTCCGTACCGTAGCCGGACTTCCCGCCGGGCGGTCCGGTCAGGCCAGGGCCGGTTCCTCCGTCGGCTGGCCCGGGGCGGTGGGCGGGGGCGCGGGGGCCGGGGCGGTGTTCAGTTCGTCCAGCATCTGCCGCGTGAAGCCGAAGAAGTACGTCGCCGCGAACCCCGTCACGTAGCCCGTGAGCAGGCCGCCCGCGTAGACGGCCAGGGTCGCGGCCATCCCCGAGGTGCCCTCCAGCAGCGGGAACAGCGCCCAGCCCGAGGGGCCGATGGCGGTGGAGCCGAAGGCGACGCCCAGCTGGTTGAACAGGCCGATGAACGCCCCGCCCGCCGCGCCGCCGACGCAGGCGGTGACGAACGGGCGGCCCAGCGGCAGCGAGACCCCGTAGATCAGCGGCTCGCCGACGCCCAGGAGGCCGGCCGGGAGCGCGGAGCGGATGGTGGCGCGCAGCGAGCCGTTGCGGGGGAGGCGGCAGTAGACGGCCAGGGCCGCCCCGACCTGGCCCGCGCCCGCCATCGCGAGGATCGGCAGCAGGACGGTGTATCCGGTCTGGTCGATGAGGGTGGTGTGGATGGGGATCAGGGCCTGGTGCAGGCCGAGCATCACCAGGGGGAGGAACAGGCCGCCCAGGACCATCCCGGCGACGGCGCCGCCGGTGGTGAGGAGCCGGTCGGCGAAGGTGCCGATGCCGGCGGAGACGGTCCCGGCGACGCACATCAGGCCGTAGAGGGTGACCAGGCCGGGGACGAGCACGGTGAGGGTCGGGGTGACCAGCACGTCGAGGGCTTCGGGGACCCGGCGCCGGCACCAGCGCTCGACGCGGACGGCGAGGAGCGCGGCGGCGAGGGCGCCGAGGACCCCGCCCTGGCCGGGGGAGAGGTGCTGCCCGAAGGCGTCGATCTTCGCGACGCCGGGGAAGACGATCACCGCCGCGACCGCCCCGCCGAGGACGGGCGTACCGCCGAACTCCTTCGCGGTGTTGTGGCCGACGAACACGGCGATGAGGGACATGAACCCGGAGCCGATCGCGGCCAGCGCCGGGACCAGCGCGGGGACCCAGCCGAGGTTGGCGAGGAGCCCGCCCAGGCCGGCGATGATCCCGCAGCCGATGAGGGCGGGGATCAGCGGGACGAAGACGTTCGCGATCCGGCGCAGGAACAGCTTGAACGGGGTGGCGTTGCGGGCCTTGCGGGCGTTCTTGAGGGCCGCGCCCCGGGCGGCCAGCGCCTCCGCCGTGACGGCCGGCCGCGCGCGGGACGCCGTACGGGCTTCGGCGACGAGGGTCTCGAACGCGGGGGTGACCCGGGCGACGGCGCCCGGCCCGAGCACGATCTGGTACGTGGCGCCGTCCTCGACCACGCCGAGGACGCCGGGGACGGCCCGCAGGGCGGCGTCGTCGACGAGGGAGCGGTCGTGCAGGCCGATCCGCAGGCGGGTCATGCAGTGCGCGACGGAGCCGACGTTGTCCGGGCCGCCGACCAGGGGCAGGATCGCGGCGGCGGTGTCACGGTTCTTGTCAGGGGACATGCGGTCGCCTTGCTGTGGGGGCCGGAGGGTGGGGGGCCGGGGGTCAGCGGACGGCGGCGAGCGCCTCGCGCAGGTGGCCGTGGGCGGCGGTCAGCAGACGGGCGGCGGTGGGGCCGTCCACCCCGCCGAGGAGGACGAGGATCGCGTTCTTGACCTCGCCGCCGGTGGCGGTGAGCGCGGCCTCGATCTCCGCGTCGGGCGCGCCGGTGGCCAGGGCGACGATGCGGCGGGAGCGGGCGCGCAGCTTCTCGTTGGTGGCGCGGACGTCGACCATGAGGTTCCCGTACGTCTTGCCGAGGCGGATCATCGTGACCGTCGAGATCAGGTTCAGGACGAGCTTCTGCGCGGTGCCGGCCTTCAGCCGGGTGGAGCCGGTGAGCAGCTCGGGGCCGACGACCACCTCGATGCCGTGTTCGGCGGCCGCGGCGAGGGCGGATCCGGCGTTGCAGGACAGTCCGACGGTGAGCGCGCCGCGCGTCCGGGCGAACTCGACGGCGCCGATCGCGTACGGGGTGCGGCCGGAGGCGGAGACGCCGACGACGGTGTCGTCGGCACTCAGGCCGAGGGCGGTGAGGTCCTCGGCGGCCAGTTCCGGTGAGTCCTCGGCGCCCTCGACGGCCTTCACCATGGCGCCGGGGCCGCCCGCGATCAGGCCGACGACCTGCGCGGGGTCGGTGTTGAAGGTGGGCGGGCACTCGCTGGCGTCGAGGACGCCGAGCCGGCCGGCGGTGCCGGCGCCGGCGTAGAGGAGGCGGCCCCCGCGGGCCATCCGCTCGGCGATGGCGTCGACGGCGGCGGCGATCTCCTCCAGCCGGGCGGCGACGGCGGCCGGGACGGTGGCGTCCTCGGCGTTCATCAGCCGGGCGATCTCCAGGGTGGGGAGCCGGTCGATCTCGGCCAGGTCGGGGCGGAAGGCCTCGGTGGTGAGGGTGTCGAGCTGGGCGCGGAGGTCGGCGTACGCGGTCATGTGCGGGCTCCTGCGGGCGGTGGCTCTGCGGTGCGCTGTGGTGGCTCTGCGGTGCAGTGTGGTGGCTCTGTGGTGGCTGTGTCGTGGCTCTGTGCTGCTTCGCGGTGGCTCTGTGCGGGGCGGGGGCTTCCCGGCGGGGGCTTCCCGGTGGGGGCCATGGTGGCACCGATGGGGACCCGGCGGCGGTCCGCCGGGCCGGGTGGGGGAGGCATCCCCTCCCCTTTTCGGGCGGTGAGGGGTCAAAATGAGCCCATGGACCACGCGACCCCCCTGGAACAGGCGCTTCATGTCGCCCGTGCTCTGGTTCTCGCCGATCTCGCCGCCGGTGAGGTCGCCGATGCCGATGTCGTCTCCCTCGTCGAGGACTCGGTCACGCACCGCCGGTGGTGGGTGGAGCAGTGGCCGGAGGGGGTCAACTACCTTGCCGGACTCGTCGCGCAGGACGTGAAGGACGCCCTGCTGGAGAAGTACGGGCGCTGGCCGCTGTGCCCCGTGTGCGCGCACGGGGATCCGCACGCGCTGGACGTGGAGCCGGAGCTGGGCCCGGACCCGCACTGGGTGTGCTCGGAGGCCGGTGTGAAGGTGGCGGCGGTGGGCGGTCTCGGCCCCGTCTTCCACCCGGGCCGGTGAGCCGCCGGTGACGGTGTACATCGACCCGCCGGTGTGGCCGGGGCACGGCCGCCTGTGGTCGCACATGGTCAGCGACGTCTCGTACGAGGAGCTGCACGCCTTCGCGGCGGGCATCGGCTGCCCGCCGCGCGCCTTCGAGCGCGACCACTACGACGTGCCGTCGCACCGGTACGCGGACGCGGTGGGGGCGGGGGCGGTGGAGATCGGCAGCAAGGAGCTGGTCCGCCGGCTGACGGAGGCGGGCCTGCGACGGCCGAAACATCGCCCGCCGATGGCCTGAATGCCCGTCATCTCTCCTGCTTTCAGGGTGATTTGCTGAACTAGGATGACCGCGGTTCGGCCACTCGTATCGGGATGAGGGGGATCGTGCGGCGGTCAGTGCTGTTCGTACACGGGACCGGAGTCCGTGAGGCTTCGTACAAGGAGACCTTCAGCGCGGTCCGGGCCCGCCTCGCGGACATCAGGCCGGAGCTGGAGGTCCGCGGCTGCTTCTGGGGCAGGGAGCAGGGCGCGGCCATGGCTCTGGACGGGGCCTCCGTGCCCCGCTACCGGCAGACGCGGGGCGGCGCGCCGGAGGACGACGAGATCGCCGTCTGGGACGTCCTGTACGAGGACCCCTGGTACGAGCTGCGGCTGCTCGGGCTCCAGCCCGTGCCGGAAGAGGGCTTCGGGTTCGGGCTGCCGCCCTCCGAGGAGTTCCTCGCCGAGGTCACCGGGTACGCGCCGGGGCCCGCCGTGGTCGAGGCGTTCGCCGCGCGGGGCCTGGCCGAGGAGTTCACCGAGGCGCTGCGGGTCGTGGTGCGGGCGCCCGAGCTCCACGACGCGGCCGCGACGGCGGACGCGGACGGCACCGAGCACCGCCGGGCCGTGGCCCGCGCCGTGGTGGCCATGACCCTCGCCCTGGCCTTCGAGCGGGGCGGCGAGGTCTCCGGGACGGTGCGCGACGAGCTGCTCGCCGTGCTCGGCACCGAGCTGTACGCCGAGGGCCGGTCCGTCGGCGGCTTCCTCGCCAAGGCGCTGGCCCGGCCCGTGGGCTGGCGGGGCCGCTACCGGCGCGGGGCGTGGGGTGACGCGACGCTGCCGGCCGTCGGTGACATCCTGCGGTACCAGGCCCGTGGTCAGGGCGTACGCGACCTGATCAAGCGGACCGTCGAGAACACGCCGGGGGACGCGGTCACCGTGATCGCGCACAGCCTCGGCGGGGTCGCCTGCGTCGACCTGCTGGTGCGCGAGCGGCTGGAGCGCGTGGACCAGCTGATCACGGTGGGCTCACAGGCGCCGTACTTCTACGAGATCGGGGCCCTGGTCTCCCTCGAACACCCCGAGGGCCTGCCGCCGGGCTTCCCGGCGAGGTGGCTGAACATCTACGACGACCGCGACCTCCTCTCGTACCAGGCCTCGGAGGTCTTCCCGGGCCGGGCGCAGGACCACCGGGTCGACAACCGGCAGCCCTTCCCCTGGGCGCACACCACGTACTGGTCCAACCAGGAGGTCTGGAACGCGGTCGGCACATGGCTGAGCTGACCGGGCCCTCCTTCCCCGACCCGGAGCGGGTGCACGCCCTGCTGGTCGGCATCGAGGACTATCCGCGCATGCCGGGCGGAGCGCTGCCGGGCGCCGCGGCCGACGCGATGCGGCTCGCCCGCTGGCTGCGCCGGCGCGGGGTCCCCGGCGGGAACATCAGGCTGCTGCTGGCGCCGATGAAGGACTCCTGGCCCGCCCTGAACACCGAGGCACGGGAGCTGGGCGTGGCCATCGAGCCCGTCATCTCCCGCGACCAGATCCTCGACAAACTCGCGCCGTCCGTGCGGTCCGTGCAGTCCGCACCGTCCGCGCCGTCGCGGAGCGTGCCCGAGGGCGACGTGCTGTACGTGTACTGGGGCGGGCACGGCGAACTGGACCGGGGCGACCGCCGGCTCCTGCTCTGCCCGGACGCCTCGGACGCCGATCGGCGCTACCTGGACCTGATGGACCTGCGGGACTACCTGACCCGGCCGGACGTGGCGAGCTGCCGCCGGCAGGTCTTCCTCGTGGACGCCTGCGCGACCTTCGTGCCGGCGGGCCGGACCAGACGGGACGTCGCCGTCCTGCCGACGGGCAACCGGGTGCCGGTGGAACAGTTCATGCTGCTCGCCGCCGCGTCGGGGCAGGCGGCGACGCATCGCGGTGCCGCGCGGACCGGGGCGTTCTCGACCGCCGTCATGGACTGGCTGGAGGAGCACTCGCCGGACCTGGGCACGGACCTCGACGCGCTGGTCGCGCACGTCAAGGAACACTTCGCCGGCCACCGCCTGGGCAGCCGGCAGCTCCAGACCCCGGTCACGCTGGTGATCCAGCCGGTCGGTGGTGACGTGGAGATCTGGCAGCGGTCGGCGGGCGCGACCCCGCCGGACCGCGCCCCGTCCGCCCCGTCCGCCCCGGCGGCGAAGCCGTCGCGACGCGGCGGGGGCGGCCGGGCGGCGGCGTGGGCGGCCGGGGGCGGGGCGCTCGCGCTGGTCGCGATGGTCGCGATCGTGGCGATGTTCCTGTCCCGGGGGGACGACCCGGACCGCCCGGACCAGCCGGGGCCCTCGGGGGCTCCGGCGGTGGCGGCGGTCGCGTCGGCCTCGGGGCCGGCGACGCCGTCGCCGTCCCCTTCGGCCTCCCCGTCGCCTGTTCCCTCGGTTCCGACGGGCGCCACGTCCGCTTCGCAGAAGCCGGCGGTGTCACCGTCGGCGAGTGTTCCGGGGCAGTCGTGCGGAGCCGAGCACACGACGAGCGTCGCCGACGTCCTGGAGACGGTCTGCTACGTGCGCACCGGCGGGCGGATCACCATGGTGGCCATCGTCCGGGCGACCGTTCCCAAGGACGTGACGGTGAACCTCTGGCTGGCCGGGCCGAACAGGTCCTACGTGTTCCCCGCCGGCGGGCCGAAGGCGTGGACGATCCGGGCCGGCAGCGCGTCTCAGCGGTTCGAGATGGACGTGACCGCCACGCTCAAGGCCAAGTCCGACTACGAAGTCCACATCAGCACGCTGACCGAGGGGACGAGCGCGCAGTACGCCACGACCGACCCGAGCCGCGGCCATTCGATGCCGTTCACCTACTGACGGCGTCCGTCGGCGCCGGGGCGGGGGTCGAGCCGGTGATCAGCCGGGTCGCGCCCGACCGGCGGTCGATGCGGAGCGCCAGCAGGGTCAGGGCGATCGCGGTGACGGTCATCGCCGCCCCCGCCCACGCGGTGGCGGCATACCCGTACCCGCCGTCGATGACCGTGCCGCCGAGCCAGGGGCCGCCCGTGTTGCCGAGGTTGAACGCGGCGGTGGTGGTGGCTCCGGCGAGGGTGGGGGCGGCGCCGGCGACGTTGAACATGCGGGCGTTGAGCGCGGGGGCGGTGAAGAACGCCGAGACGCCGAGCAGGAAGGACAGCGCGACCGCCGCCACCTGGACCGAGGCCAGCAGGGCGAGGGCCGTGAGGAAGACGGTGGAGGCGGTGATGCCCCAGATCATCACCGTGAAGAGGCGGCCGTCGGCGATCCGGCCGCCGACGGTGGTGCCTACCAGCGCGCCGACGCCGAAGAGGGCGAGGACCCACGGCACCCAGGCCGAGTCCAGTCCGGCCACGTCCGTGAGCAGCGGCGACAGGTAGCTGAAGGCGCAGAACACGCCGCCTGCGGCGAGGGCGGTGACGGCGACGGCCAGCCACACCTGGAGGTCCCCGTAGATGCCGAGTTCGCGGCGCAGGCGGGGCTTCTCGGCGGGCAGCGGGATCTTCGGGATGAGCGCCAGGATGCCGGCGAGGGCGACGGCGGAGGCGGCGCCGACGGACCAGAACGCGGAGCGCCAGCCGAGCTGCTCGCCGAGGAAGGCGCCGGCGGGGACGCCGAGGACGTTGGCGATGGAGAGGCCGCCGATCATGATGGACATGGCGCGGGCGCGCTGGTCCTCGCGGACCATGGCGATGGCGACGGCGGCGCCGACGGCCCAGAACCCGGCGCAGGCGAAGGCCGAGACGACGCGGGAGGCGAAGAGGAACCCGTAGGAGGGGGCGAGCGCGCCGGCGACCTGGCCGAGGCCGAAGAGGCTGATGAGCGTGATGAGGGTGGTGCGGCGCGGGAGGCGCAGGGTGGCGACGGCCAGCAGCGGCGCCCCGATGACCATGCCGATCGCGAAGGCGGATATGAGCAGGCCGGCCCGTGGGATGGAGACTCCCATGTCCTCGGCGATGGGCGGCAGGAGCCCGGACAGCATGAATTCGCTGGTGCCGAGGGCGAAGACGGAGAGGCCGAGGACGTACACGGCGACGGGCATGCGGGACGGGGCGTTGGCTGAGGCTGCGGGCATGTTTCTCACGAACCGGAGGGAAGCGGGGCGCATTCCCGGCGGGGCGCGGGGTGTGTCAGGTCAGGGTGGCGAGTTCGGCGGCGAGGTTGCGGCGGGCGGGGGCCTCCCAGTGGGCGGCGCCGTACGGGGTGCGGAAGAGCCGGGGCAGGGCGAGGAGCTGGCGCAGGACGGCGGCGCGGCCGGTGCGGAAGGCCTCGTCCGGGACGAAGGCGTACTCGGCGCGGACGGCGGCGGCGTAGGCGGCGTAGGCGCCGGGGTCGTCGGGGCGGCCCGCGAGGACGGCGAGGTCGGCGTCGCAGAGGGCCTCGCCGTTGGTGTCGCCGGGGGCGGGGTCGTGGGTGACGGTGAGCCGGACCAGGCGGGCGACCTCGGCGGTGCGGGCGGGGCCGACGCCGAGCTCGGGGAGGGCGCGCTCGGCGAGGGCGGCGCTGCGTTCCTCGTTCTCGGAGCGGTCGGGCCGGTAGACGGCGTCGTGGAACCAGGCGGCCAGTTCGACGGCGGTGGGGTCGGCGGCGTGCGGGGCGAGGAGGTCGAGGCGTGCGAGGACGTCGGCCAGGTGGGCGGTGGTGTGGTAGCGGCGCTGGGGCTCCGCCCAGGCGGTGAGGAGGCGGTCGGCGTAGGGGGCGGGGTCCTGGCCGGCCCCGGCCGCGGCGGCGGTGGCCGCCCAGCGGCGGCGCAGCGTGTCGGTGTCGGTGCCGGTGTCCGTGCCGGTGCGCGTGGGGGTGTCCATGCGGACATTGTGCGGGTGGCCTGATGGTGCTGGTGATGGGTGGGCCGGGGCCCGTACCCTGATATTGGACTAGACCTATTTTCCCTATGTTCCGAAGGATGGGATCACATGAGCAACCGTGCGCTCCTGGAGGTGATCGCCCTCGACGCGGAGGACGCGGTCGCCGCCCAGGCGGGTGGGGCCGACCGGCTGGAACTGGTCACCGACATGGCCGCCGACGGGCTCACCCCGTCGCGCGAGACCTTCGCGGCGATCCGCTCCGCGGTCGACATCCCGCTGCGCGTGATGCTCCGTCTGACGGACGGGTTCGCGGCGGGCGACGTCGCCGCGCTGGCCCGGGCGGCGCGGGAGCTGCGGGCGGAGGGGGCGCAGGAGTTCGTCCTCGGGTTCCTGCACCCGGACGGCAGCCCCGACCTCGCGGCGGTCGAGACGGTCCTGGCGGAGCTCGACGGCTGCCGGTGGACCTTCCACCGGGCCATCGACCGCGCGGCGGACCGGGACGGCCTGCGCAAGGCGCTGGCCGACCTGCCGGGGCTGGACACGTACCTGACGGCGGGCTCGGCGGCCGGGGTCCCGGAGGGGCTGGGCGTCCTGATCGCGGAAGCCGCGGCGGGCCGGCGCGGCGAGCCGGGGTACGGGCCGCGGATCCTCGTCGGGGGCGGGCTGGCGTTGTCGCACGTGCCGGTGCTGAGGGAGGCGGGCATCGACGCGTTCCACATCGGCGGCGCGGCCCGTCCCTCCGGGTGGGGGCGGCCGGTGTCCGCGGAGGCCGTCGCGGAGTGGCGGGCGGCGCTGGGGTAGTCCTGCCGGGACGGGGCCGGGGGCCGGGTGCGGGGGCCGCTGCGCGGAGCCTCTCCCCGCCCCGCCCTTTCTCCGTTTCTCCCCCGGCTACCGCCGGGAGGTGCCCCCAGGGGCTCCGCCCCGGACCCCGTTGCGCTCAAACGCCGCGCGGGCTACATACAGCCCCGCTACGCCAATGCCGCCGGCAGGGGGGTCGCGTGGTGGGTTGTGAGGCCTGAGACGGCTCGGGTGAGGCAGACGTACAGGCGGCGCAGACCGGTGCGTTCGTCCGGCTCGCCGTCCACGATCGCCGCCGGCTCGTCCAGCACGACGTAGTCGTACTCCAGACCCTTGGCCAGCGACGCCGGAACCAGCGTCAGCCGGGACTCGGCCGTCGTCTCCTCGCCGGGCGACAGGTACGGCAGCCCCGCCGCCACCAGCGCCTCCGCCAGCAGCGGGATCCGCGCGTCGGCCGCGATCAGCCCCACCGAGCCCTCGTACGCGAGGAAGTCCCGGCAGGCGCCGATGACGTCCGCCACCAGCTCGTCCGGGGCCGACGCGGACACCGTCAGCGAACCCGGGGTCTCACGCACCGACGACACCGCCGCCAGCCCCGGCGAGATCTGCGGCAGCAGCCGCGACGCGTACGCGATCACCTCGCGCGGCACGCGGAAACCCGCCGTCAGCTCCTCCAGCACCGCCTCCGGCTTCCCCAGGTGCTCCAGCGCCTCGCGCCAGCTGCGCGTGGCCCACGGGGTCGTGCCCTGCGCGAGGTCGCCCAGGACCGTCGCCGAACCCGTCGTGCAGCGGCGGCCCACCGCCCGGTACTGCATGGGGGACAGGTCCTGCGCCTCGTCGACGACGACGTGCCCGAGCGAATGCGTCCGCTCCACCAGGTCCGCGGCCTCGTCGATGAGCACCAGGTCCGCCGCCGACCACTTGGCCGACTTCACGCTCCGGAACGGCTTCGGCCACAGCAGCAGCTTCTGCTCCTCCTCCGTGAGCACCCCCTCGGCGTGCTCCGCCAGGAACGCGGGGTCCGACAGCAGCCGCAGCACCAGCTTCGCCGGTTCGACCAGCGGCCAGACCGCCTTGACCGCCGCCTTCACCGCCGCGTTGCGGGCCACCGCGTCCTGCACCCGGTCGTCCGGCGCCTCGCCCGCCTGTTCCATGCGCACGAGGACGGCGTGCGCGATCCGCTGCGGCAGCGCGTCGCGGGCGGCGCCGTAGCGGATGTCGCGGTTCTGGAGCTCGGTGACGATCTCCTCCAGCTCGTACGCGGGCACCCGCCAGCGGCGCGAACCGCGGACCACCATCAGCGGTTCGGCGGGCACGCTGACGTGCGAGCGGACCGCGCGGCGCAGCACCTCCGCCATCCGGGCGTCGCCCTTGACCACGGCGGTCGCGGCGGCGTCGGTGCCGCGCACCTCCAGACCGGGGCGGGCGACGAGGTCGTCGACGGTGGCCTGCTGCACCTCCAGCTCTCCCAGGGCCGGCAGGACCTGCTCGATGTAGTGCAGGAAGGAACGGTTCGGCCCGATGACGAGCGTGCCGGTGCGGGCGAGCCGCTCGCGGTGCGCGTACAGCAGGTACGCGACCCGGTGCAGGCCGACGGCCGTCTTCCCGGTGCCGGGGCCGCCCTGGACGCAGACCGAGCCGGACAGGCCGGAGCGGACGATCTCGTCCTGCTCGGGCTGGATCGTCGCGACGATGTCGCGCATCGGGCCGACGCGGGGACGTTCGATCTCCTGCTGTAGCAGCTTGCTGACGGCCGCCGCCTCGGCCGGGTCGGAGAGGTGCTCGTCCTCGTACGCGGTGAGGTCGCCGCCGGTGTACCCGAAGCGGCGGCGCAGGGCGATGTCCTGCGGGTCGGCCTTGGAGGCGCGGTAGAACGGCTGCGACACGGGGGCGCGCCAGTCGATCACCATCGGGTCGCCGTCGGCGTCGTGGACGTGGCGGCGGCCGATGTAGAACTGCTCGCCCCCCGCGCCCTCGGCGAGGTCGGCGCCCGGGGCGTGGAGGTAGTCGAGGCGGCCGAAGAACAGCGGGGTGTGGGCGAGGTCGGCCAGCGCCTTGATCCGGTCGTCGATCTGCGCCTGGAGGACGGCGGCGTTGACCCAGTTCGCGGTGACGTCGCGGATGTCGAGGGCCTCGACGTCCTCGCGCATCGCGCGCAGGGCGGCCCGGGAGGCGGCCAGGTGGGCGCGCTCGCGGCCGAGCAGGCCGGCGGTGTCGGGCGTGGTGTCGGGGGCGTGCGCGGTGTCGGGGGCGTGCGCGGGCACGGGACTGCCTCCAGCGGCTTCGGTGCGGAACAGAAACCCACCGGTTACCGGCCGGTGGGCGGCTCTCCCCGGTACGGCGGCGGGAGGCGGCAAGAGCGGAGATTGTAGTCAGCGGGCGGGGCGGGCGCGAATGGATTTACGGGTGGATGTACGGGTGGATGTACGGGACGCGGATCCCGGGCCGCCGGTACCCCCGAACGGGTGTCATACCCCGGGGTGTCAGACCTTCGGCAGAGCCCTAGGGGAACCCATGGGACGTGAGGAGGACCCCGGGGCCCGTGAAGTTGGCTCTCCAGACCGATGTGCACGGCCGGGCGAAAACGCACCATGGATCCATGAGCACCGCAACCTTCACCCCGATCCAGGGCGGCCGCCCTAGCGGCGCCACCGCCACCGCCTCCCACCACCCCCGGCACCGCGTCGGGGACGCCCTGCGCGCCGTCAAGGTCTTCGCGACCGCCGTCGTGAGCGTCGCCGTCCTCGGCGAGTACTCCGAGGACGCCGGCGTCATACGCCGCTGACCTGCGGTCACGGGCGTGTGGCCTGATCCCGGCGGAGGGTGTGCGCTGATCCACTAGGGTCACGCGCGTGACCCGCAGCACCGATCCCGACCGCTCGCCGTCGCCCCTCGCCGGCATGCTGGTCACGGGGGCGCTGCTCACCCTCGGCGTCCTGTGCGTCGCCCTGCGCGTCCCGACCGCCGACGCCTGGCTCAGCGGCTTCTGCGCCGCCGACTGGCACCCGCCCGCCGGCTACCCGCCGTTCGCCGCCATCCTCCTCACCCCCGCCGCCTGGCTGCCCGCCGGTGTGCTCAAGGCCGTCCTCGTCCTCGGGAACGGCGGCCTGCTCGCCCTGCTGGTCCTGCTCTCCTGCCGCCTCGGGGGAGTACGCGCCCGGCCGGGTCCCGTCCTGGCCGCCACCATCGCCGGGCTGTGGCTGGAGCCGCTGTTCCAGAGCCCGCTGCCCGGACAGATCAACCTGGCCCTGGCCTGCCTGACCCTGTGGGACCTGGGCCGGCCGCGCGCCGCCCTCGGCCGGGGCTTCGCGCTGGGCACCGCCGCCGGGATCACCCTGGCCCCGGCCGTGTTCATCCCGTACCTGCTGCTCACCGGCCGCGTCCGGGCCGGCCTGACCGCCCTGGCCGGCCTCACCGGCACCGCCCTGCTCGGCGCGCTGGTCCTCCCCGAGGCCTCCGCCGCCTTCTGGGCGCACCTGCCGCCGGCCGCCGGCGGGGCGCCGCTGCTGCACTGGCGGCACTTGTGGGTGTGGGCCGTCCCGCCGCTCACCGTCCTCGTGGCCAGGGCGGCCGCCGCCCTCCGGCGCCGCCGCCCAGGGCCCGGACCCGCACCCGGCCCCGGTACCGGCCCCGTGACGACGGGCCGGATCCCCGCCCCGAGGTCACCCCTGGGGCGGGACGGCGAGGGCGGCTCCGGCCCGGTCAGTCACCCGCCAGCAGCTCGTCGGCGTCCATGATCCGGTACGCGTACCCCTGCTCCGCCAGGAACCGCTGGCGGTGGGCGGCGAAGTCCTGGTCGATCGTGTCGCGCGCCACGACCGAGTAGAACCGCGCCTCGTGCCCGTCCGCCTTCGGCCGCAGCACCCGGCCCAGGCGCTGCGCCTCCTCCTGCCGGGACCCGAAGGTGCCCGACACCTGGATGGCGACCGTGGCCTCGGGCAGGTCGATGGAGAAGTTCGCGACCTTCGAGACCACCAGGACGTTGATCTCGCCCTCGCGGAAGGCGTCGAAGAGCTTCTCGCGCTGCGCGTTCGACGTCTCGCCCTTGATGACCGGCGCGTCCAGGTGCTCGCCCAGCTCGTCCAGCTGGTCGATGTACTGGCCGATGACCAGCGTCTGTTCACCCCGGTGCTTGTGCACCAGCGCCTCGGTGACCTTCCGCTTCGTCGCGGTCGTCGCGCAGAAGCGGTACTTCTCCTCGGTCTCGGCCGTCGCGTACGCCAGCCGCTCCGACTCGGTCAGGTTCACCCGGACCTCGACGCAGTCGGCGGGCGCGATGTAACCCTGCGCCTCGATCTCCTTCCACGGCGCGTCGAACCGCTTCGGCCCGATCAGGGAGAACACGTCCGACTCCCGGCCGTCCTCACGCACCAGGGTCGCCGTCAGACCGAGCCGGCGGCGCGCCTGGAGATCGGCGGTGAACTTGAACACGGGCGCCGGCAGCAGGTGCACCTCGTCGTAGAGGATCAGCCCCCAGTCCCGCGAGTCGAACAGCTCCAGGTGCGGGTAGACGCCCTTCCGCTTCGTGGTGAGGACCTGGTACGTGGCGATCGTGACGGGCCGGATCTCCTTGCGCGTACCCGAGTACTCGCCGATCTCCTCCTCCGTCAGCGACGTCCGCTTCACCAGCTCGTGCTTCCACTGCCGCGCCGAGACCGTGTTCGTCACCAGGATCAGCGTGGTCGCCTTGGCCTTCGCCATCGCCCCCGCCCCGACCAGCGTCTTGCCCGCACCGCACGGCAGCACGACCACGCCCGACCCGCCGTGCCAGAACCCCTCGACGGCCTGCGCCTGGTACGGCCGCAGCGCCCAGCCGTTCTCCTCCAGCTCGATCGGGTGCGCCTCGCCGTCCACGTACCCGGCGAGGTCCTCGGCCGGCCAGCCCAGCTTCAGCAGCGTCTGCTTGATCTGCCCGCGCTCCGACGGGTGCACCGCCACCGTGTCCGCGTCGAGCCGCGCCCCGACCAGCGGGGTGATCCGCTTCGACCGCAGGATCTCCTCCAGCACGGGCCGGTCCGTGCTGGTCAGCACCAGCCCGTGGACGGGGTGCTTGGAGAGGGTCAGCCGCCCGTAGCGGGCCATCGTCTCGGCCACGTCGACGAGCAGCGCGTGCGGGACGGGATAGCGGGAGAACTCCACGAGCGCGTCGACGACCTGCTCGGCGTCGTGCCCGGCCGCCCGCGCGTTCCACAGCCCCAGCGGGGTGATCCGGTACGTGTGGATGTGCTCGGGCGCCCGCTCCAGCTCGGCGAAGGGGGCGATGGCCCGGCGCGCGGCACCGGCGAGCTCGTGGTCGACCTCCAGGAGGAGGGTTTTGTCGCTCTGGACGATGAGAGGCCCGTTCACGCCTGTCCCTTTCCGGCGGGGTGGCGGCCGCCCGGGCGCGGGCGGCCAAACCTCCAGTCTGCCGCATCCCGCCGCGGGCGCGGCTACGCGTCGAGGTGGGGCAGCGGCCCCGACGGGTACGGGGTCTCCACCGGGAGCAGGGCGCGGGCCGCGCCGGTGTCCCCGGCGCGCAGCAGGCTGTGGATCTCGCGGACCAGCGGGGTGACGTCGCGGATGGCCACCGTCCACTCGTCCGCGTAAGCCCGCGACGCCGGGCCGGACAGGCCCAGCTGGAGGGACCGGTACGGCAGCGGGTTCAGGTGCGGGTCGCGCTCCGGGTCCCACTGGACGCGGACCGGGGAGCGGGACAGGGTCCTCTTCCAGTCCGCGCGGTCGGTGTGCACGCGCGGCGCGTAGTGCGACAGGCAGGCCTGCGCCAGGGCCCCGTCGAAGCCCTCACGGCTGATCTCGACGGCCAGCACCGTCTCCTGGCCCTCCTTCGTGGCCCAGCCGCAGCGGTACATCATCCACAGGAACGACGGCTTGATCCACGTCATCCGCTCCCGCTTCCAGGCCGGCGGGAAGCGGCCGTCGCGGGCCGCCGGCAGACCGAGTGCGGGGGAGTACGCCTGGTACACCGTCACGGTGCTGGCGGTGTGCGCGGCGCGGATCTGGCGCGTGGGGATGTCCGGGGTCTGGGTCTCCTGCATGAGCCCAGCGTGCGGGCCGCGCACCCCGGCCCGCCAGGCATTTTCCCTACCGGGGGTCCCCTAGACCTGGTCCTCCGCCAGTTCCGCGACGCCCGTGATCCGGTGCAGGGCGTACGTGCGGACCTCGTCCGCCGTGTGGTCGTAGCCGGTGACGAAGCCGCCCTCCACCCGCACCGGGGCGATGACCCGCTGGCTCGCCGCCCCCTCCGCGTTGACGTACCCGATCCACACCGCCGACCCCGTCAGCGCGGCCGCCTGCACCGTCGCCAGGGTCTCCGCCGCGCTCGTACGGGGCAGTTCGCCCGGCGCCGGGGCGCCCGACTGCCCGGCTGGCTCCTTGCGGACCGCCGTCGCCGCCAGGTCACCCGCGCGGATCGCCCGTACGGCCGCACCCAGCAGCGTCGCGTCCGGCACCGGCGGCCCGTCCGGCACCGGCACCGGCGCCGCGCGCTCCGGGGTGCGGTACGCGGCCGCCCGCGCCACCAGCACGTCACCCGTACGGGACTCCGCCGCCGGGGCGTACCCCATCGCCCGCAGCCCGTCGAGCAGCGCACCCGGCTCCGCCTGCGCCGCCAGCACCGTCGGCGCGAGCCGGCGCAGCCCCAGGCCCGCCGAGCGCCTGTCCGCCAGGATCTCGCCCAGCATGGCGTCGTCGTCGCAGCGCACGTACGAGGAGGCCGCGCCGACGCGCAGGTGCCCGTGCCGCCGGGCCACGTCGTCGATCAGGTACGCCAGCGGCTGCGGCACCGGGGTGCGGCTGTGCTCGGCGAGGAAGGCGTGCAGGTCGGAGGCGGTCTGCCCGGAGTCCAGGGCGCGGCGCACCGAGCCCGGCGTGAACCGGTACACCGTCGCCCCGCCCTTGGACTCCACGTCCGCCAGCACCGCCAGCACCTCGCCCAGCGGCCGGCGCAGCGGCCCCGGCGCCACCGCCGTCAGGTCGGCCTGGAGCAGGACGTGGTCCACCGGCTCCGGCAGCAGCGGCGCCAGCAGCGGCGCCGGGTCGCGGCCCTCCAGCAGGGCCCGGCCGAACGCGCTGAGCGCGCCCCGGCCGGTGACGCCCAGCACCTCGGCGTCGTGCAGGGTCCAGTGCGCGAGCCGGGCGCGCAGGTCGCTCGTACCGCGCTCCGGACGCTCCCACGCGAGCCGCTCCAGCAGCGCGTCCGGGTCGGGCGAGCCGCCCTCGGGCAGCGCGGCGAGGAGCTCCAGGACCCGGCGGCGCACCTCGGGCGCGGGCGAGCGGTCCAGGTCGGGGCCGAGCGCGGCCAGGGTGCGGCCCTTGGCGTCCTGCTCACCGACCATCCCGGCCGTACGGGTGGCGGCCAGCCAGGCAGAGGCGAGCGCCGACCACCGTTCGGCGGGGGGAAGTTCGCACCAGTCGTCGAAGGCGGGCGTCGGCGCGTACCGTTCGTCGGCCTCGCCGTCGCTGGCCAGCAGCCCGGCCGCGTAGGCGAGTTCGATCCAGAACGCGGCCGCCTGCTCGGTGGTGTCCAGGGCCGACGCCGTCCGCTTCAGGTCGCGCACGGCGAGCCCGCCCGCCCGCAGCACCAGCGGACCGGTGTGCTCCCAGGACTTCACCAGCTCCTCGACGGTGGCCAGCGCGGCCAGCGCCTGCCCGGCGGCGTTCGCGTCCACAAGCTGTGGACGGTGCTCGCGGTGCACGCCGACCGGCGGCGCCACCGGCGCCGTCGCCCGGTGCGCCAGCCCGCCGCGCAGGTGCAGGGCCACCTCGCGGGGCAGTACGACGGTGCGCGGCGAGGCCGGCAGCAGCAGCCCCCGGTCCCGCAGCCAGCGCACGGGCGGCGCCGGGTTCGGCGTCACCTCCCCGTACGGCGGCCCCCACACGAGCCGCCCCAGCACCTGGTGGGCCTCCGCCGGAGCCCCGTCCAGCAGCGCCGACATCCGCTCCGGGTCGGTGAACAGCCCGGTCAGCGCGGCCACCGCCGACACCGGGTCGTGCGTGGCGGGCAGCCCCGCCGCCGCGACGATCTCCTGCACCCGGGTCGGCGACATCCCCGCCGTGGCCTCCGCGACGGTGGGCCCCAGGCCCGTCGGGGAGGGCCGCTGCGCGGACGGGGCGAGCAGCTCCCGGGCGGTGCGCACCAGGCGCAGCCGGTCGTCGTCCCCCCACACCAGGGCCTGGTCGCGCAGGGTCCCCAGGGCCCGGGGGAGGGCGTCGCGGGCCGCACGGTCCTTCGTGTCCTCACCGCCGGTGCCGGTGAGCAGCTCCTCCAGCACCGGGTACGGGCAGGGGTCCGGGGCCACCGCGAGAGCCTCGGCCGTCTGGAGGGCGAACCGGTCGAGGCGGTCCAGGGCCCGCACCACCGACGCCCGGGTGCCGGCCCGGGTGGCCAGCTGCGTGACGTCGCCGGGCACCGGGTTCAGCAGGTCGGGGCGGGCGTGCAGCAGCGCGGCGAGCGCCGCGTCGTCGCGGGCGCGGAGCGCCTCGGCGAGGGAGCGCGGAGGGGGTGCGGTGGTGCTTCCGGGCGTACGTCCCGTCGTGCTTCCCTGTGGACTTCCCTCGGGCACGGTGCTCGCCTCCTGGTCACGTCGGCCGGTCGTCGGCCGGTCCCCATCCGGGCAACGGTATCCGCTGCGCCGACGACCGCTCCACGCGTGCACGCGCTACCTTCTGGGGCGTGGGGATCGAGAGCGACCATCTGGTCTACGAATACCTGAGCCGGGTCGGCGACTTGGCGCAGCAGCGGCAGCTGTCGTCGGGGGACCGGATGCGACTGGTGGCGGGGCTGCGCGACGAGATCGACCGGCGGCGCGCCCGGTTCGAGCCGGAGACGCCGGAGGCGGTGCGGGCCGTCCTGGAGCGGCTCGGCACCCCGGAGGAGGTCCTGGCCGAGGCGGCGCGGGCCGCCGAGCCCGCCGCCGCACCGGACCCGGCACCGGCCTCGGTACCGGTCCAGCGCGGCAACCGGCGCCGTCCGAAGTCCGCCCCGGCCCCGGAGCCGCAGAACGTGCCGCCGCACCTGGCGGGCCTCGACGAGCTGGGCGGCGCGTCCTCCGGTGACGGCGAACCCGACTGGTGGCGGCTGCCGTCCACCGGCCGCGGGCCGCAGGTCGAGGGCTTCGCGGGCGGCATCGAGATCCCGGAACTGCTGGGCCTCCCGGACGAGGAGGAGCCCAAGCCCACCGCGCCGCCCGGCCCCGCCCCGGAGGGCGGCGGCCTGCTGCGCCACCTGCGCAAGCGCCGCGAACGCCGGGAGGCGGCCCGGGCGGCGGACGCGGACCAGGCCGGGCCGGCCAAGACCCCGCGCCCCCGCCCGCACGGCTTCCTCCTCCTGTCGGCGCTGCTCCTGGCGGCGGGCGCGCTCACCGGCTACTGGCCGCTGCTGGGCGCGGGCGCGCTGGTGGCGTACGTGTCCCGGGTGCTCGGGCCGCTGGAGCGCAAGTGGGTGATCCTCGGCGTGCCCGCCGGGGTCTTCACGGCGGCGATGCTCTGGCTGTGGGGCCGCACCACGGGCCGCTGGGGCGACCCCCTCCCGACGGACCAGCTGGGTCCGGCCTTCCAGTCGATGTGGCCCGCCCTGGCCCGCACGGCGGGCGCCGTCCTGGCGGCGTACCTGACCTGGCGCAGCCGACGGCGGTAGGGAGCGGACCGCTGGGCGGGGCGAAAGCCCCGGCCCTTCTCCGAGACCGCCCAGGTCAGACCCCGGCAACCCCGCACCCGGGCCCCGCCCCCCAACGGCACACCTCTGGCCGAAAATGGGGCAAGAGCTGACATTCCGCCAAATAACGCTATCCGATAAGCCAACCTCCGCTTACCCTCCCGCGCCCCGCTGGAGTCTCGGCACAATGGCGCTATGACCTCCCACCTCCCCCCACAGCTCACCGTCGGATTCGACCTCGACATGACGCTCATCGACTCCCGCCCCGGCATCAGGGCGGCGTGGCAGGCGCTCAGCGCGAAGACCGGCGCGTACATCGACGCCGACCTGGCCATCACCCGTCTCGGGCCCCCGCTGGAGGAGGAACTGGCCTACTGGTTCCCCGAGGAGCAGATCCCCCCGATGCGGGACCTGTACCGGGAGCTGTACCCGGACTACGCCATCGAGCCGACGCCGGCGATGCCCGGCGCCCGGGAGGCGGTCAAGGCGGTCCAGGCGCTCGGCGGCCGGGCGATCGTCGTCACGGCGAAGAACGAGCCCAACGCCCGCCAGCACCTCGACCACCTCGGCATAGAGGCCGACGCCGTCATCGGCTGGCTCTGGGCCGAGGGCAAGGCCAAGGCGCTGCGCGAGTACGGCGCGCAGGTGTACGTCGGCGACCACATCGGCGACGTGCGCGGCGCCCGGACGGCCGGAGCCCTGTCCGTGGCGGTGGCGACCGGCCCGTGCGCGGAGCCGGAGCTGCGCGAGGCGGGTGCGGACGTGGTGCTGGAGGACCTCACCGCGCTGCCGCAGTGGCTGGCGGAGTTCGCCCGCACCCTCGCGGTCTGAGCCCGGCCGACCCGGCCGGGAGAAGGGGCGTCAGGCGGCCTGGGAAGCCCGGGCCGCCCGGCGCTGGGCCGCCGCCGAGCGCAGCACGCCCGCGGCGGAGATCGCGAAGCCGACGCCCATGAGCATGCACACCGCCCACGCGTACGACGGGAACGGGTCGGTGCCCAGGAACAGCGGGGCCATCGTGGCGAGCGTCGCCACGGCGCCGACGATGAAGACGATGCCGCCGGCCTTGACCAGTCCGTCGCCGGGCCGGGCTTCGTCGGGGTGAGGAGTAACAGTCACCCCACCAGGGTAGTTCCCTGGCCGAAGCGGTGGAGCGGGAAGGACCGGGGAACGTCTTGCCACCCGGACCAGGACCATTAGCCTGGAGGAGGCGGGTCGAAGGACCCGCTGTACTGCTATCCGGAGCCGTTCACATCGGCAAACCGGACCCGACGAGCACAAGGACAGAGGACGGACGTGCCTACCGGCAAGGTCAAGTGGTTCAACAGCGAGAAGGGCTTCGGCTTTCTCTCCCGTGACGACGGCGGAGACGTCTTCGTGCACTCGTCGGTGCTCCCCGATGGGGTCGACGCGCTCAAGCCCGGGCAGCGCGTCGAGTTCGGCGTCGTCGCGGGACAGCGCGGTGACCAGGCGCTTTCGGTAGTCGTGTTGGAGCCGACGCCCTCCGTGGCGGCCGCGCAGCGACGCAAGCCCGACGAGCTCGCCTCGATCGTGCAGGACCTGACGACCCTGCTGGAGAACATCACCCCGATGCTGGAGCGCGGCCGCTATCCCGACAAGGCGCACGGCGCGAAGATCGCCGGCCTGCTGCGCGCGGTGGCCGACCAGCTCGACGTCTGATCGTTCCCGCGCGCGTACATCCGCGTACACCGGTGCCCCGCCGCTCCTCCGAGCGGCGGGGCACCGTCGCGTGCGGCCCGCGGTTACGGGAAGCTCAGGGCGTCCGGGCCGATGGCCGGAACCAGACCTTCGGCCGCGGCCCTGGTCAGCAGCCCGCGCACGGCCGCGTAGCCGGCGTCGCCCAGGTCGGCGGTGAACTCGTTGACGTACAGCCCGATGTGCTGGTCGGCGACCTTCGGGTCCAGCTCCTGCGCGTGCGCCCGTACGTACGGCCGGGAGGCCTCGGGGTCCTCCCACGCCATCCGCACCGACGTGCGGGCCGCCTCGGCCAGCGCGCGCAGCGTGTCCGCGCCCAGCGAGCGCTTGGCGATGATGGCGCCGAGCGGGATCGGCAGGCCGGTGGTGGACTCCCAGTGCTCGCCCATGTCGGCGAGGCAGTGCAGCCCGTACTCCTGATAGGTGAACCGGGCCTCGTGGATGACCAGTCCGGCGTCCACCCGCCCGTCGCGCACGGCGGGCATGATCTCGTTGAAGGGCAGCACGACGACCTCGCCGACCCCGCTGGGGAGCACGTCCGCCGCCCACAGCCGGAACAGCAGGTAGGCGGTGGAGCGTTCGCTCGGCACCGCGACCGTCTTCCCGGCGAGGTCCAGTCCCGGCTCGCGGGTGAGGACGAGCGGGCCGCAGCCGCGCCCCAGGGCGCCGCCGCAGGGCAGCAGCGCGTACTCCTCCAGCACCCACGGCAGGACCGCGTACGAGACCTTCAGCACGTCCAGCTCGCCACGCTCGGCCATGCCGTTGGTGACGTCGATGTCGGCGAAGGTCACGTCGAGGACGGGCGCGCCCGGGACGCGGCCGTGTGCCCACGCGTCGAAGACGAAGGTGTCGTTCGGGCAGGGCGAGTAGGCGATGCCGAGCGTGCTCAGGGGGGTGCGGTCGGGGGTGTGGTCAGCGGTCGCGGTCATGGCGTTCTCCCCAGGTGACGAGTACGGGGCCCAGCGCGCGGAACCCGTCGGCGAGGGCGGCGAGCGCCTCCCCGATCCGCCAGGCGGCCCGGTCGCGCGGCCCGACGGCGTTGGACACGGCGCGGATCTCCAGGACCGGCAGCCCGTGCGCCGAGGCCGCCTCCGCCACCCCGAAGCCCTCCATCGCCTCGGCCCCGGCGAGCGGGTGCCGGGCGGCGAGCTCGGCGGCGCGGGCGGCGCTGCCGGTGACGGTGGAGAGGGTGAGGACGGGCGCGAGGAGCGCCCCGGTGGCCTCGGCGGCGCGGGCGGCCAGGTCGGCGGGCGGAAGGTGCACGCTGCGGCCGAAGCCGAGCTCCCGCACGGGGACGAAGCCCTCGGGGGTCTCGGCGCCCAGGTCGGCGGCGACGAGCGCGTCGGCGACCACGAGCGAGCCGAGCGGGGCGGCGGGGGCGAACCCGCCGCCGATGCCGGCGGAGATGACGAGCGAGTAGTCGGCCAGCGCGAGCGCGGTGGCCGTGGCGGCCGCGGCGGCGGCCGGCCCGACACCGCCGACGAGCACGTCGGCGGCGAGGCCGGGCAGGTCCCGGCGGGTGATGAGGTAGCCCCCGGGGAGGGTGCGCGGTTCAGGCGTGACCGGGTCCTGATGAGGGGTGAGGCCGGAGGCCACGGAGTCGGCCTCCGCGGCCACCGCGGTCACGATCAGCGCGCGCACGCTGCGCCGCCGCCGCTTACTTCTTGAGCTTGAGCTTGAAGGACCAGACGGCGAGGGGCTTGCCGTCCTCGCCGACCTGGACGAAGCCCAGCATCTTCGACTGGGGCGCCTCGCCCTGGCCGCCGGTCGCGAAGACGTCGGCGCCCGCGAAGCTGCGGTAGGTGTTCGCGGAGGGCTCGGTGATCGGCTGGCCGTCGAGGACCGCCTGCCACTTGTTGCCGTCCTCGACGATCTTCGGCTCGACACCGAGGCGCAGCGTGTCGCCACGGCCGTACTCGATGGTCTTGGCGTCCTTCACGCCGGTGAGGCACTCCTGGACCTTGTCCATGGAGAGGTCCTTGCCGCCGTCGGCGCGGCAGTCGGACTCGGCGGACACCGAGGAGCCGCCGACGGTCACCGTCGCGAGCGGCGTCGGCTTGTCGCAGGCGGACAGGAGGAGGAGGCCGGCGGACACGGCTCCGAGGGCCGCGACGCTGCGGCGGGCCCTACCCGGGAAAAGCGGTGCGGTCATGAGCCGAAGGCTATCTGGCCGCCGGGCCGCGCCGCCGCACGGGGGTCCTACGGCGGCGTGCCCTTGCGCTCCGCGGGGGGCGGGGGGCTCTGCGGGGCGGGGTCGGCCGGGGGCTCCGCGCCTCAATCGCCGGCGGGGCTGAAATTTCGCTGCGCGAAATTCAGCCCGCGCAGGCACCTGCCCGCGCCGTTACGCCACGCGGGTCTGGGTGGAGCCCCGGCGGTGGGTGGTGAGGAAGCCGCGCAGGGCGATCGCCGTGCCCAGGGCCACCACCGCGGCCGCCACCGACATGCCCAGGACACCGTTCAGGGGGAGGGCGATGCCGATGCCGCCGCCCAGGACCCACGCCATCTGCAGGAGGGTCTCCGAGCGGGCGAAGGCGGAGGTGCGGACCGCCTCCGGGACGTCGCGCTGGATCATCGCGTCCAGGGAGAGCTTCGCCAGGGCCTGGCAGAAGCCCGCCGTGCCGGCCAGGACGGCCATGAACGGGCCGCTGAACAGGAGCGCCGCGAGGACCGCCACCCCCAGGGTGGCGGCCAGCACCGACGCCACGATCGCCTCGGGGGCGCGGGCCCGCAGCCAGGCCCCCACGGCGGTGCCGCACGCGTTGCCCACGCCCGCCGCGACGCCCACGATGCCGAGGGAGACGGCCGCGCTCTGGCCGCCCAGCGGGTGCTCGCGCAGCAGGAACGCCAGGAAGAAGATCAGGAACCCGGACAGAGCCCGCATCGCCGCGTTCGCCAGCAGCCCGCACAGCACCGGACGGCTGACCGTGCGCAGCCCGGGCCGTTTCGAGTGCGCCTCGTGGGTGGAGAGGCGGGCCCGGCGCTCGCCCTTGGCGTCGTCCACCTTGTGCGGCAGCTGGAACGCCGCGAACGTCCCCCACACGAAGATGGCGCAGGCCCCGTACAGCGGCCACGGAGGTCCGAGCAGGTGCAGCGCGGCCCCGACCGGCGCGGCGGCGCCCGTCGCGAGGAGCCCGGCGAGGGTGACCCGGGAGTTCGCCTTGACGAGGGAGAACCCCTTCGGCAGGAGGCGCGGGACCACGGCGCTGCGTACGACGCCGTACGCCTTCGAGGCGACGAGGACGCCCAGCGCCGCCGGGTACAGCTCCAGGCCGCCGGTGGCCACCGCGCCCGACATCATCACCGCGAGCAGCGCCCGCGTCAGCATGGCGCCCGCCATCGCCGCCCGCCGTCCGTGCGGCAGCCGGTCCAGCAGGGGGCCGATGACGGGGGCCAGCAGGGTGAAGGGGGCCATGGTGATCGCCAGGTACAGGGCCACCCGTCCGCGTGCCTCGTCCGTGGGAACGGAGAAGAACACCGTCGAGGCGAGCGCGACCGTGATCATGACGTCGCCGGCGCCGTTGATGGCGTGCAGCTCGATCAGCCGGCCGAGCCCCGATTCCCCGGCCCCGTGGGCGTGGGTGACCCGACGGATCCCGCGCGCCGTACCGGTGAACGGGAGGTGCAGGGCACGCCCGACCGCCCGGCCGGCCCGCCTGGCCGGTCCCGAGCCGTCTGGGGACGACCGTGCGGGAGCCACGTGGCCATAGTGCCCCAGACCGCCCGCCGGGACCCGTCCCGGCGTGTCGGGGTGCGCTCCGGGGGCGGTCGCCGGGTGCTCCGGGGAGGCTCGCGGGGTTGGTCCGGGTGCCTCCGATGTCCGCGAATCGGACCTCGCATGTGGGCCGAAGGCTTCAGAGGAGGTAGCGTGCGTAGCGCGCCACCGGCGGTTGCTCTTGGCCGCGCGCCTCTTCGCGATCCCGCAGAATGGATCACATGGGGTGCGCCCGAGGCCGATCGGGGCGCGGACGTCGACGCGGCCCTCTGGTCCGCTCCGCCCGCGCTACGTACGGACGAGACCGACG
This sequence comes from Streptomyces sp. NPDC000075, assembly GCF_040301925.1. NCBI lineage: Bacteria > Bacillati > Actinomycetota > Actinomycetes > Kitasatosporales > Streptomycetaceae > Streptomyces > Streptomyces sp. NPDC000075. Next base: position 3,944 of record NZ_JBEPFL010000019.1, on the reverse strand, counting down.
GGTCGTTGTGGACGACAGTACGGACGGCGCACTCGTGAGACGGCGTAGGAGAGAACGAGACCTGTGAGTGCTGCGACGACGCGAAGCCGTACCCCGCGTACCCCCGCCCCCGACCGCCTGTGCGTCGAGGCCGTGGAGCTCGCCCGTGAGGCCGCCGAGGAGGCCGCCTACCCCGGGGTGGTGGGCGAGCACGTCTCCGCCGTAGCGGAGGGCGACCGGGTCGTCACGCACTTCTTCGAGTGCAAGGAAGCGGGCTACCGGGGCTGGCGCTGGGCCGTCACCGTCACCCGCGCGTCGCGCGCCAAGAACGTCACCCTGAACGAAACGGTGCTGCTGCCGGGTGACGACGCGCTGCTCGCGCCGGAGTGGGTGCCGTGGAGCGAGCGGCTGCGGCCGGGCGACATGGGCCCGGGCGATCTGCTCCCCACGGACGCGGACGACCTGCGGCTGGAGCCCGGGTACAGCGGCGAGGACGTGCCGCCCCCGAACTCGGCGGTGTCGGCGGAGCTGGCCGAGCTGGTGGAGGCGGAGGACGCCGACGTCACCGACCGGATCGTCGTGCCCGCGCGCGGCTCGATCACGGCCGTGGCGGAAGAGCTGGGGATGCGGCGTGCGCGGGTGCTGTCCCGGTACGGGCTGCACACGGCCGCCGACCGCTGGGACGAGTCCTTCGGGGCCAAGACCCCCATGGCGCAGGCCGCGCCGGCCTCGTGCGTGTCCTGTGGCTTCCTGGTGGCCATCGGAGGGTCGCTGGGGCAGGCCTTCGGGGTGTGCGCGAACGAGTTCGGGCCGGCCGACGGGCGGCTGGTGTCGCTGTCGTACGGGTGCGGTGGGCATTCGGAGGCGGCGGTGATGCCGAAGGCTCCGAGGCCGGCGGAGCCGGTGCTGGACTCCATGGCGATGGACGAGTTCCCGCTGCGGCCGGCCGTGGAGCCGGATCCGGCGGCGGCGTCGGACCTCCCGTCCGAGGACCTGGGTCACTCGTAGCGGCACTCGCGCCGTGCGGGGCGCTGCCCCGCGCGGCGGTCCGCACGTACCCTCGGTGCCATGGACATGGTGGGGATGACCGGGCGGGTGACCGGGGCCGTGGGGCCGGGGCTCGTCGGAGAGGTCATCGTGCACATCAGGGGCGGCGCCGAGCACTTCCTCGCGTACCCCGCCCCCGGCGAGCGCGCGCGCATCGAGGTCGGGGCCGTCGTCACCGTCGTGGAGCACCAGCCCCCGCGCACCGTCTACGTGATGGGCGTCTACGACGACTGAGCGCGCCCTCGTATCAAGATGGCGACAAGAATGATCCGGCCACTTCTCCCGTGGCCCCCGGCAGGCGCACACTCACCTCCGTCGGTGCCGAACGGCACCGTGCTAAGGGGGCGTTGCCGATGGCTATCGGCGTCGTGGCGGGAGTCGTTCTCGCCGCAATCATTGCCTTGATCGGCCTGTTCAAGCTCATGTGGCGGGTGGCCGAACCGAACGAGGCGCTCGTCATCTCCGGGTCCACGCACAAGACCGAGGGCATCGGCGAGGGCATGGGCTTCCGGATCGTCACCGGCCGCGGCACGCTCGTCGTGCCGGGCGTGCAGGCGGTGCGCAAGCTGTCGCTGGACCTCAACGAGACGCAGCTGAACGTGGACTGCGTGACCCACCAGGGCATCCCGCTGCGGGTCAAGGGCGTCGTGATCTTCAAGATCGGCGACGACTACGTGTCCATCGCCAATGCCGCGCGCCGCTTCCTCGACCAGCAGAAGATGATGCCCGAGCGCGTGCACATCGTCTTCGCCGGCCATCTGCGTTCCATCGTCGGCGGTCTGACGGTCGAGGACATGATCCGGGACCGGGAGAAGCTGACCGGGCAGACCCGGGCGGCCTGCGGGACCGAGATGGAGAAGCTCGGGCTGATCGTGGACTCCCTCCAGATCCACGAGATCGAGGACCCGACGGGGTACATCAAGAACCTCGCGATGCCGCACGCGGCCGCCGTCCAGCGTGACGCCCGCATCGCGCAGGCCGAGGCCAACCGGCTGGCGACCGAGGCCGAGCAGACGGCGTTCGCCCGGATGGCGGAGGCCACCCGCGACAGCGAGATCCTCCAGGCCGGTTACCAGGCCGAACGGGACAAGGCCGCGGCCACCGCCCGGCAGGCGGGCCCGCTGTCGGAGGCGGCCGCCCGCCAGGAGGTCGTCGTCCAGGAGACCCGGGTCGCGGAGCTGGAGGCGCACCGGCGGGAGCAGCAGCTCCAGGCGGACGTGCGCAAGCCCGCGGACGCGGCCGCGTACCAGACGAGGACGCTCGCCGAGGCGGAGCGCGACGCCCGCATCTCGGCGGCGCAGGCCAAGGCGAAGGAGACCGAGCTGGCGGCGGCGGCCGAGGCGACCCGGGTGAAGACGGCCGCGGCCGCCGAGGCCCAGGCCACCGAGGCGCGCGGGCACGCGGCGGCCACCGCGACCCGCGTCAGCGGTGAGGCGGAGGCGGCGGCCACCCAGGCCAAGGGCCTCGCGGCGGCCGAGTCGGCGCGGGCGAACGGTCTCGCGCAGGCGGAGGCGGCGAAGGCCAAGGGTCTGGCCGAGGCCGAGGCGATCAAGGCGCGGGCCGCGGCCCTCGCGGAGAACCAGGAGGCGGTGGTCGCCCAGCAGCTCGCCGAGAACTGGCCGGCGATCGTCGAGGCGGGCGCCGGGGCGTTCGGCAACGTCGAGCACATGGTGCTGCTCAACGGGGCCGAGGGGATGTCGGAGATGTTCGCGAAGGCCCTGACGATGGGCGGTACGGGGCTGGGCGTGGCACGCCAGCTGCTGGCGTCGATGGCCGTCCAGCAGAAGGGGGAGGGGGAGGGGCCGGCCTCTGCCGTCACCCCCGTGAACGGCAGAGGCCCCGGCCGGACGCAGATCCCGATCGACGAGGACCGGGTCTGACCGGCGGCGGGCACCGGCTGACGGCCGGAAACCGATCTTAGGCCGGTGCCGGCCGCAGGAATGTGCGTTGCGCGCAAGGATCGTTGACCTTGCGCGCAACGCGTTTACGGCGCAGTTCCGTGGGGCTCGTGCCGTAGGCGCGGCGGAAGGCGCGGGTGAAGACGGCGGTGCTGCTGAAGCCCCAGCGGGAGGCGATGGAGTGCACCGGCCGGGCCCTCGGGCCGGACCGCAGCAGATCGGCGCGGGCGCCCGCCAGGCGGCGGCCGCGGATGGTGGCGGCGACGCCCGCGGGGCGGTCCTGGAAGAGCAGGTGCAGGCGGCGCAGGGAGATGTGGTGGCGGGCGGCCACGGCGCCGGGGGTCAGCTCCGGGTCGCCGAGGTTGTGCTCGATGTAGGTGTCGATCTGCCGCAGCAGGGCTTCCTCGCGGGCTTCGGCGGGGAGGTCGTCGTAGACGTCGAGGCGTTCGGCGAGGCAGGCGGTCGCCAGGCCGAGGGCGGCCGAGCCGAGCCGGGCGAGCTCGCGTTCGCCGCAGCCGTGGGCGTGGGCCCCGATGCTGCCGAGGAACTGGGCGAGGGCCGCGCCGGTGCCGCGGGTGGCGGGGATCCGCTGGGCCAGCAGCCGGTCCACCCGTTCGGGGCGGAACGGGAGGGCGGTGCGGGGGAGTTGGAGCACCACCGTGCGGGGCGGCGTGGCGCCGGGCTCGTAGGGGTGGGAGGTGTCGCAGAGCACGAGGCCGCCGGTGACGAGGGCCAGTTGGTAGCGGTCGGGGCCGGGGTCGGGGGTGCGGGGGGTGGTGGACACACGGACGGGGCCGAGATCGAGGTAGTCCACGTTTCCCGCCCCCGTTCTGATGTCCGCCATGGGCATGCCATGCCCTCCGTTGTGGGCTGGGACGCGGCTCCGCTCCCCGGCGGTTCCGGGCGCGGGTGCCGCTGCGCGGGGCGAGGTCCCCTACCCGCCCTTCGCCCGTTCCCTGGGGCTCCGCCCCAGACCCCGCGCCTCAAACGCCGGCGGGGCTGTTCATAGCCCCGCCGGCG